>JAPUJL010000315.1 GCA_027296185.1 SAR324 cluster bacterium
GTTACAACTGAACCCTTTCCTCACGCGCCAAGAGCACCAATTGCGGTTTGCCATCGGGGCTCTGCGTTGGGTAGAACCGATGCTCGTATGACCCGCTCGATGCCGATCAGGCTAGCACATCGGGGCTCCCCGAGTCTCCCAAGGGAGGCCCCTGGAGCGGATGCAGACCCAGAACCGAGGAGGGCCACCCATGCCCCACGCCGACGTCAACGGAATCAAGCTCTATTACGAGGAGGCGGGCAGCGGGACGCCCCTCTTGTTCCTGCACGAATTTGCCGGAGATTACCGAAGCTGGGAAGACCAAATGCGCTTCTTCGCGCGGCGCTACCGGGCCATCACTTTCTCGGCGCGGGGCTATCCGCCCTCCGACGTTCCTGACCAGCCGGAGCTCTACGGGCAGGACCAACTGGTGGAGGACGCCCGGGGGTTGCTGGATGCCCTGGCCATCGGCAAGGCCCATCTGTGCGGACTGTCCATGGGGAGCTACACCACGCTCATCTTCGGCCTGACTTATCCCGAGCGCGCATTGTCGTTGGTGATCTCCGGCTGTGGCTACGGAAGCGGCAAGGGGCGGGAGGAATTCCACCAGGAAGTGGAGGGGGTCGCCCAGAAAATGCTGGACGAGGGAATGGCCAAGGCGGCCGATACCTATACCCTCGGGCCTGCGCGGGTGCAGTTCCAGAACAAGGATCCCCGGGGCTGGAAGACCTTTCGCGATCAGTTCGCGGAGCACTCCGCCGTCGGTTCGGCCAACACCTTCCGCGGGGTGCAGATGCAGCGCCCCTCGGTGTACGACCTGGAGGAACGCATGAAACGGCTCGAGGTGCCGACCCTCATCCTGAACGGCGACGAGGACGAGAACTGCCTGGAGCCGGGGCTGTTCATGAAGCGGACGATCCCCACCGCCGGGCTGGAACTCATTCCCGTCTCGGGGCACACGATTAATCTCGAAGAGCCCGACCGCTTCAACCGCGCGGTGCTGAACTTCGTCACGGCGGTGGATGCGGGGAAGTGGCCCCGGCGCGATCCCCGGAGCCTGGCGCACACCCTTTAGGCGATATTGGGCCGAAAGATCGGAAGGATTTTGCGGCCGAGCCGAAGGCTACCCGCCGCGGCGATGGGAAGAGGCGGCGCGATGGGCCACGGCGGCTTCCAGATCCACCGCCGCCGCGGGAGGCCGATGGGCTTGGGCGGCGGCATCATCTTCCTGCTGCCTGGGTAGCCAGCCCAGTTGGCGCAGGGCGATATCGATCAGGAACAGAAACATCCCCAGCAGGATCAGGTAGGGCCAGATCGGCTTTCGCACCAGCTCTCCCCCCTCCGCCGCCATGATCTCGGCCAGGGCTTCCTCCACACGGTCTCCGCTAAGGAATTCTCCGCCGGTGCGCTCGGCCAGGTCGGAGAGCAGCGCCGTGTCCGGCTCCGGCATGCGGTATTCGGCCCCGTAGGGCACCGTGATCCCCACCGACTTCGGGCCCACCGTGACCCCGTCCCGCCTACCCGTCACGTTGAACAGGTACTCCCCCGATTGGGTGAGAGGGAATTCCCCCCGGTAACGCCCCGGCGCTTCCTGCCGCAGGGCGACGTTCCTCAGCGACCGGTCGGGATAGGTCACCGTGCCCTCGAGGGCGAAGCGGTTCAGGTAATGGCCTTCCTCGTCGAAGAGGTCGGCAACCACCGACGCGTGCTCTCCGTTGAGGGTCAGGGCCAGCTCGATGTTCCCTTCTCCGCCGCGCCGCGCCGCCCAGCGCATCATCTGGGTGACCACCCGCGGAAATTCGGACCACTCCACCCAGCTCTTGCCCCATCCGGTGGTGAGATCGGAGGTGAAGGCCACGCTCCGTCCCAGGCCGTATTGCCGTACGGCCAGCAGCGGATCGTCGTCGGGAGCGGTGAGCACCACTTCGGCGCTGGCCTTGGGTGCGGTGACCACGTACCCGTGCAACGGGGGCAGCGCCTCCAGAGAGATGCCCTCGAGGATCTCGTGGTTGACCCGCACCTCGGGGATGAAATCCAGCTCCTCGATCAAGCCCTGGGTGACCATGATCGTTTCGGTCGTGAAGATGCGGGGAATCTTCATGGGGTCGTTGGTGAAGTAGAACCGCCCGTTGCCCCAACCGGCGAGCTTGCGCAGCAGAAACTGATCCGCGTTGTCGCCCAGGGCCACGGTGCTCACCGTCACGCGGCTGCCGGCGGCGCTCTTCACCAACTCCTCGAAGCGCCGCACGGGCGTGAGGCCGTCGGAGAGGGCGATGATGTGTTTCTTGTGTGCACGCATCAGGGACAGGTGCTCGACCGCCAGGTTGAGGCCGACGAATAGGTCGGTTCCGCCGCCCACCTTCAGCCCGGAAAGCTGGGCGGCGATCACCTCCCGTTTGCCCGCCTCGATCATGGGGACGATCCACAGCGCCTTGGTGTCGAAGGCGACCAGCCCCACCCGGTCCGTGGGATTGAGCAGTTGCATTGCGGAGAATGAGGCCAGCTTGGCCACCTCCAGCTTGGAGCCGCCCAGGGTCGAGAGACCCACGTCGCTGCCCATGCTGTCCGAGCGGTCGATGACCAGCACCAACGCCACCGTGGGCATCTTCACTTCGTTGTCGATCTCCATGTCCACCGGCAACATCGCCTCCAACGGCGTCTCATGGTAGCCCCCGCCGCCGAAGCTGTGCTCCCCGCCGATCATGACGAACCCGCCACCGAAATCGCGGACGTAGCTTTCCAACATCTCCATCTGCTCGCGGGAGAGAGACAGGCCGGGCGCGTTGTCGAAGATCACCAGGTCGTACTGCAACAGCTCCTGGAGCGTTGCCGGAATGTTGGCCAGCCCCCCGACGGTGATCCGCAACTTCTGAAGCTCCAGTGCATCGGCCAGGGGTTTGGAATCGGCCTCCTCACCGGAGATCAGCAGCACCTTCGAGCCTCCTTCCACCGCCAGAAATCGCTCGAAGCGGTTGTTTTCCGGCCGCCGGTCCTGGGCGCTGTCGATCACGGCGCGGAACAGCTTCTGCCCTTCGGTCTCCGCGGTGAAGGTCACGGGGAAGATGTTGCGTCCCTTCTGGAGCCGCACCTGGAACTGGCCGAGCGGGGCGGCGTCGTGAAAAATCTGAAGCACCGCCTGGGCCGGCTGGGTACTGGTCACCACCACCTCGGCGGTGATCTCGTCGCCGCGCTTGGCGCTGGCGGGAAGCAGGATGTTCTCCAGCACCACCTCGCCGCCTGCCCGCACCGCCGGGGCGATGGCGGTGACGCGGATCCCGCGGCTGACGAGGGGACCCACTGCGTCCTGCACGTGTCCGGCGGTCTCGTTGCCGTCCGAGAGAAGGACGATCCGTTGGCGGTTCTTGTCCTCGAACTCGGCCAGGGCTGCCTGCAAGGCAAACTCGAGATGAGTGGCGCTGCCGTCGACCGTTTCACCGAAGGTCTGGCCGGAGAGGGTCTCGTCGAACGTCAGGTCCAGGGAACTGTCCGCGCCGAAGGAAATCACGCCGAGCCGGTCCCCCGCCGACTTGTCGCCGTTCGCCTGTTCCACGATCTCCCTGGCCCAGTCCAGGGCGGCCGGG
>JAPUJL010000316.1 GCA_027296185.1 SAR324 cluster bacterium
GATTCCGAAGTCCGCCCCTCGCCACATCCCGCGGCGGGCCGGAACCGGTCCACCAGGCCATTCGCTTTCGGCCCGCCATCCGCTCCGGCCTCCTCGCCGTGGGGCTCCTCACTATTGTCGCCGAATCCGTTCCGCGGAGCAATGGAAGAGTCGGGCGATTGGATTCCACGCAAGGCGCCCATTTGTCCGCTGGGCGCAGGCAAATTCAGCCGCGCTAGGTTGGCCCGGCGCGGAGGCCCCGCTGAAGCAGGAGCGCGGCCGGCGGCACGCCGAGTTCGATGACCTGCGCCACCAAGGCGGGCCGCGCCGGAGTTCCGAGAAGTGCCATCGACAGCAGCCGGGCCAGCCCGCCGAGGAACATGCCCGCCATCAGGATGCGCAGCAGCGTGACGTGTTGCTCGATGCGGGGCACGATCCAGAAAAACAGGGCGCCCACCGCCAGTAGGATGGCGGCGAAAAAGCGCACCTCGCTGTCGGCGAACGGCCCGGCAGCACCGGCATCGATCCATTCCGCGCCCCAGATCAGCCCCGGCAGGGCGAACCGGCCGATCGCGATGACGCCCATGAGGGCGCAAACGGCTTGCAGCGCTTTGCGTTGCACGTGTTCCTCCTCCGCCCGGGGCCGGGCCGGCTTATTCGAGCATGTCCAGATTAAGCGGCAGGATGCGCCCCATCCACAGCGGGTTGTCGCGGTGATCGGCCAGATCGTCGCCGGTGTTGGGATGGACGAGCACCGTCAGGCCGCGCCGGTGGAGCATCAGCCATTGCACGAGCGAATCGAACACCTCCAGGGCGAAGGCGACCTGGTACATGGGCTCGGGGTGCGGGCCCACCGGCTCGTCCCGCCAGCGGCCCAGCTCCACCGTGAAGCGGCGCGCCAGTTCCTCGCGGACTTCCGCGGCGGCGGGCCGAGTGGCATCGTCGTAGTAAATGTGCGCGTGGTAGGACTCGATCGCCGGGTCCGTCATGATCTTTCTCTCCGCTCCGCCCCGATCGTGAGTGGGTTCCTACTCTCCCCCCAGGTGCTCCCGGAACCAAGCCAGGGCCAGGTCCGAGGCTTGCTCGAAGTTGTCGCGATAGACGGCGTAGTGTTTGCCGGGAAGGAGTTCGTAGCGGGCGGGGGCATGCTGGCGGACGATCTCGTAGGCGGCGAGGCCGTGGTTGCGGCGGTCGAAGAGCTCCTCGGCATCCTGGTCGATGAAGAGGGTGGGCGCCCGCACCCGGTGGGCCACGGCGATGGGCCGGTAGTGCACCATCTTGGCGATGTCTGGCGTGCCCCGCAGCCCCGAGAACTGGTCGATGCCCTGGGGGATGGGGGCGATCTCGCCCCTTGCCTTCTGGGTGGCCCGCTTGCGCGCGAAGTCCTCCCCGCCCTGCTGGGCGAAGCGCAGCCGCACCGCCTCCCGCGAGTCCTGATAGCCCACCTGGCTCACGATGGCCCGGATGCGGGGATCTTGGGCGCCGACGAATAGGGCATGGCCGCCGGAGTAGCTCGTGCCCCAGATGCCGATGCGGCTGGTGTCGACTTGGGGTTCGCCCACGAGAAAGTCCAGCGCCGCGGAAATATCCGCCACCTGATCGTAGGGGTCCACCACCTCGCGGATGGCCCGGGCGCGGACGGTCACCTCGCCGCTGGCATCGGGCGTGGGCTGCTCGCCTGCGATCACGAGCCGGCTGTCGCTATCCGCCCAGCCCCGGTAATCGAAGGCGAGCACGATAAAGCCGGCCGCGGCGAACTTCGGCGCATAGGTCGAGTTCAGGTGCGACCGCACGCCGCCCCAGCCGTGGGTGAGCAGGATCGCCGGCAATTTGGCACCGGGCTCGGCGTCGGCCGGCACCCACAGGTCCCCCGACATCCGCGTGCCTTCGCTCCAGATGTTCACGTGGCGGCTGACCGCCTCGCCGGTGGATTGGCCAAGGGCCGCCCAAGGGCCGGCCATCAAGGCAACACCGAGGCTCAACGCGAACGTCAGGCGGCCCGCGGAATTCAGTCGGTTTCCCATGGGATGGACTCCTCAAGGTGAATGGGTGCGGCGCGGCCTACGGCGCGTTCCAGGTGGCGCACTCCCGGCGCATGGCACCGCCGGGGGCGCAGAGCCGGAGCTGGCCCGTGCCGTTGCCCTCCACGTCCAGATGGACGACCCGGTTGGTGTTGCGGTCCATGAGGTCCAGGGCGCCGCCCGTGGCCCGCTGGCCCAGTACAGCGACCGGCACGCCTTTCTCCCGGTCGATGACGACGAAGGCGCCCGCCTCGATCTTCTCCGGCACGGGCCGGGCCTGCCCCCAGCTCACCAGCGCCACGACGATCAGCGCCGCGAGAACGAAATAATTACGATACAGGCGGGACCGCCGCTCCAGCCGCTCGATACGCTCTTCCAGGGTCATGGCTCCTCTTTGCCGATGGTAGGAATTTCAGGGAATTCGAGTCCCTTTGCGTTCGGCCGCTACGGTGCGAGCTTGCGCACCCCTTCGATTTCGGCGGCGGCCATATGATGCAGCAGCAAGACTTCGTCGTGCATTCCGGACTCGCCGGCGCTCTTCAGCAGGTTTGCCGCCTCCTCCAGGGCGATCTTCGCGACTT
>JAPUJL010000317.1 GCA_027296185.1 SAR324 cluster bacterium
CTTGGATAAGCGGCAGCCGCTTCGGCACAAGCACGGGCGACGCTGCCGGCGATCGATCCGACCAGCCGCGCCCCGGCCGGCGAAGCCGAATTCAATTTGCGCAAGGACCCCTCGCGAGGCGCTCCACGCGATTCGGCCCCCTGGCGCTCGGAAGCGAATTCGGGAATAGTTGCCCGTTGGACTGTGAGTTTTGCACGGAAATTTTGGACTGGGAATTTTGGCCCCTGAAATTTGCATTGGGCACGGACGGACGGAGAGAGACGGACCACGCTATGACCGAAGGACTGAACGGACTGCGCGTCATCGAGATCGGCGGGGTCGCCGCGGGAATGGCGGGCAAGGTGATCGGCGACCTGGGCGCCGAGGTGGTGAAGATCGAGCTCCCCGCCGGCGACGAGACCCGGCGCCGCGGCCCCTTTGCCAACGGCTCCGCCGACCCCGAGGCGAGCGGCACGTTTCTGTATCTCCACACCGGCAAGCGCAGCCTCACGGCGGAGCTGGACACGGGCGGCGGCCGGGCGCTGCTCCGCGATCTTGCGGCCAGGGCGGACTTGCTGATCCACGATCTTCCGCCCGCGCGGATGGCGGCGTGCGGCCTGGACTTCGCGGAATTGGCGGCGGACAACCCGGCGCTGGTGATGCTTTCGCTCACGCCCTTCGGGCTCACCGGGCCGTACCGGGATTACGCGTCCAGCGACCTGACCCTGTTCCATGCCGGCGGCTGGGGCTACCTCTGCCCCGGCGATTCGACGCCGCTCGATCTGCCGCCGGGCAAGCCCTTCGGGCAGCACGCCCTGATCCAGGCGGGGCTGCACGGCGCCGTGGTGGCGCTGGCGGCCTGCCGGGCGGCGGCGCGGACGGGCGCGGGCGATCACATCGACCTGTCCATCCAGGAGGCGGTGACGTTTCAATTGGGCCGCCACACCGCGCGCTTCCCCTACGCCGGGGTCAACGACACCCGCGACATGCCCATGCCCTATGAGCCGTTCTCCTTCTATCCCTGCAAGGACGGCTGGATCTTCATCGTCTGCCCCCAGCAGGAGGAATGGTACCGGCTGGCGGAAATCATGGGCAATCCGGAGTGGTGCCGCGACGAGCGCTACAGCACCCGCCCGGGGCGGGAGCGGCACGCGAAGGAACTGAAGGCGCGGCTCAGCGAATGGACCGCCCTGCAGGACCAGGAGCCGCTGTTTCACAGGCTCCAGGGCGCGCGCGTGGGCTCCGCGCCGGTGCTGACCTATCCCCAGGTGGAACGTCAGGAGCAGTTGCGCTCCCGCGAATACTTCGTGAGCCACGACCACCCCCGGGCCGGCAAGCTGACCCTCCCCGGAGCGCCTTACCTGCTCAAGCACCCCTGGTGGCGGGAGCGCGGCCCGGCGCCCGCCCTGGGCGAGGCCAACGGCGCCGTGGATTCCTTGTTCGTCTCGCCATCCGCTGTATTTGGCGGCGCCGGGCCGCCGCGGCAAGACACCGGGGAAGCGCCGCCCCTGGCGGGTGTGCGGGTGCTCGATTTCACCTGGCTGTGGGCGGGGCCCCATTGCACCCTGGCCCTGGCAATGCTGGGCGCGGAGGTGATCAAGGTGGAATCCTCCAGCCACCCGGACCTCACCCGCCGCTCCCACATCTTCCCCCCGGAGCTGGAGCCGGGGCTGAACCGCTGCGGCTACTTCAACCAGGTGGGCCAGGGCAAGAAGAGCATCGCCGTCAATCTGCGCCAGCCCGAGGGCATCGAGCTGGTGAAGCGCATCGCCGAGCGCAGCGACGTGGTGATCAGCAACTTCAGCACGGGCGTCATCGACCGCCTCGGCCTGGGTGCGGAGGAGCTGCTCAAGATCAACCCGAACCTCACCATCGCCACCATCTCCGCCTTCGGTCAGACGGGACCCCACCGCCAGTACATGGGCTAAGGCCCCCTGATGCCCCCGCTGGCCGGGATCACCGCCCAGACCGGCTACGGCGACGGTCTGCCCCGCGACGTGGGCACGGCCTACGGCGACCCCAACGGCGGAGTGTACGCGGCCATCGCCATCGCCGCGGCCCTGTGGTCCCGCGAGCGCCACGGGCGCGGCGGGCAGGTGATCGACGTCTCCATGTGGGAGGCAATGCTCTGCACCGGATTCGAGGGGTGGATGAACCACGTGCTCGGGGGCGAGCCCCATCCCCCCATGGGCAGCCGCGACCCGGCCTGGGCGCCCCATGGCCTCTACCGCTGCCGGGGCGCCGACGAGTGGGTCGCCATCGCCGTGTTGGATGAAGAACAGTGGCGGGCGCTCTGCGGGGCCATGGAAGAACCGGCCATGGCCGAGGATCCCCGCTGGCGCGGCGCCGCGGGCCGGAAGGCCGACGAGGATGCCCTGGACGAGCGGATCGGCGCCTGGTGCGCCGGCCGGGAGCGCTGGGAGCTTACCCGCACCCTTCAGGCTGCGGGGGTGCCGGCCTTTCCCTCCATCAGCAACGAGGAGTTGATCGCCGATCCCCACCTCAACGCCCGGGGTCTTTTCACCCATTGGCCCCATCCCGAGGCGGGCGCCCGCAAGCTGGTGGGCGCGCCCTGGCACTTCGCCAACCGCCCCAACGGTCTCGGCTCCGCGGCGCCCCTGCTGGGCCAGCACACCGACGAGGTGCTCTCCCAGGTGCTGGGGCTGACGAAAGCCGAGATCGCCGCCTATCGCGCGGCAGGCGCCGTGGAGTAACCGCACCGCGCCTCATCTTGGATCGGCGGCGCCAAACCCGTAATCGCTCGAATCCCGAGGAATCTCATGCCCAACCCCCCCAACCCCATCGTCACGTTCACCCTGGAGAACGGTAGCCAGTTCAAAGCGGAGCTCTACCCGG
>JAPUJL010000318.1 GCA_027296185.1 SAR324 cluster bacterium
ATTGGCCAGAGCCGGCCCGGGTTCAGGAATCCTCTTTTGTCCCCTGGTCCAACTCCAGGTAGAACTCCCGCGCCCCCACGTGCAGGGGCACCCGAATCTCACCCGCCCGCCGCATCGCGGCGGACAATGAGCCGTAACTCCGGTCGAGGGTGGAGGAGCCTTCCCCGTCGAACAGGCCGAATGCCATCAGGTAGGCCTTGGCCCGGTCGAACTCGCGGTGACACACCAGCACGTAAGGCGCCCGGAGGAAGGCCACCACCCGCAACGGCACCGGCCCCTCCCGGGCGATCGCACCCTCCCCCCGGGCCATCTGTTGCGCCTCGGCCGTTGTCACGACCGCCACTTCGATCTGTTTGGTGATCACCAACTGCGCGATGCGCAACAGGGTCGGCGACCGCGCAACCTCGGCCCTGGCATCCGGAATGGTGCGCCGCAGGTGGGTGGCGAGGGTTCTGGCTATCCGGAACGCCTCGGGTGGCCGCCGGTTCGCGACGATCATCAGCCGGTCCGCCCGATAGGCAATCCACTGCCGGTAGGGGGCGTGACCTTCCACCAGGAAGGCCGCGCCTCCGAATACCAGCAGCCGCATGCACTGGCGGCGAGTGATCGTCACCGGACGCCGACTACTCTTTGAAGACGCCCAAGTCGAGGATCGCCACCACCGAAACGTTCGGCACGTCGACCACCTGGGCGATGTGCAGATCCACCGCCACGCTACACAGGATGTAGGCCTGGTTCCGCGTCAGCCCGTGCACGGCCACGATGTAGTCGATCATCTGGATCAGCGCGTGCCGCGCGGCCAGGGTCACGTCCTCGGAAAGGTTGGTCAGGTCGCGCAGCCGCTCTAGGTTCAGCCACTGATGCTGCGCGGGAATTTCGCCCTTCGGTTTGAGGGGAAAGCCTACCGTTGCGTAAAACTTGGCCGGCTGGAGCGCCTTGATCTGGTCGGTGCCCTTGAACTCCACCGACTTGATGCGGCTCATGCCGCCCCTGATGATTTGGGTGCGGACGGTGGTGATCGAGGGAATCTCGATCGCGGTGCCGGAGACTTCGCCGTCGCCCTGAGCGTAGTGTACGTCGCCAATGGAGAGCAGACACCCATCGACGTAGCAGGGGAACAGAATCTTGGTGCCGGCCACCATCTGCTTGACGTCCATGTTCCCGCCGTTCTCGCGCGGCGGAATCGTGCGCAGACATTTCTTCTCGTAGGGCGCGCCCTTGCCGCACACCGGCACCGGCTCCGCGCCACCGGGATCGGGAGTGAGCACGAAACCTCCCGCGGCGGCCAGGGCGGCTTCGCGTTCGATGAATTCGTCAACTTTCTCGTAGCTGGGCGACACACCGATGGTCCCCGGGAAACCGTTCCGCCGCACCGCCACGTTAGGCGGCATCTGTGGCGAGGTGGCCTCGAGCATGTTGGTGTCCCAGTTCACCAGGAACGGATCGGGAAACAAATCCCTCAGGAATC
The DNA here is from genome assembly GCA_027296185.1 of SAR324 cluster bacterium. Lineage (GTDB taxonomy): Bacteria > SAR324 > SAR324 > SAR324 > JACQKK01 > JAPUJL01. Next base: position 1,469 of record JAPUJL010000318.1, read on the forward strand.
CGAAGCCCGGGATGATCATGGTATACCCGTAGCCGGTGTCCTGGATGTTGATGATTTCGACCTCCAGCACGTCACCGGCCTTGGCGCCGTTGATGTACACCGGTCCGGTGAGGGGATGCACCAAGCCCAGATTGATCGAGGCCATGTCGGCCGTGGTAGCGTTCCGGTCGTAGCCGGTGTCCAATGCGTCGCGAGTTTCGTAGCTGATTAAATCTCCCGGGTCGGCGTGGGCCACCGGCTTGATCGCCGGATGCCAGCGATTGTGGCAGTTGGTGTCTTCCGCGCAAAATACTCCGGTGCGCTTCAAAAACACTTCCTTGGCGGCCACCGAAGAGACGAATCCGACGACGCCCAAGAGTCCTAGAACCAACGCAATCAACGATACTCTTTTCACAGTCATCCCCTTTTCCTCGTGATTCTCGATTTGCGTCCCCGCAACGCCGCGGGATTTCCTCGTAAACGATACCAACGCCTCCACATCTGTCGATATCCGGTTCCGGCTGTCAAGCCCCAATATCCGATTCAGCACGGGAGGCGTAAATTAGGTGAGATCGTTGCCTTGCCGCAGCCGTTGGTGTAGGCGTGGGGTCCCGATGGCTAGATTGAGAGCGCTGTCTCCCGCCCTGACTGGATGGTTATCCGCGGCCTCGTACGAGGGCGGTGGGACAGGCCAATCTCCGTTCATCGGACCGCTGAACAGCCGACAGGCCTGGCTGCGCATCTGCGTTTACTCCCTCTTCTTCTGCAGCGCATTCTCGATCGCCGGGGTCACCGCAGCGACGCTGCTGCTGTACCTGTTCGCCCTCTACCATGCCTGGCGGGAGCCGCCCCGGCGCACTCTGCCCGGCTGGCTGCTGGTGGGCATCCTGACGCTTCCCGCCGTGGCCGTGATTTGCGCGCTGGTCAACCCTTCGCCCCTGGCCAACGTGATCCAACTGCGCAAGGAATATTCCTACTTCCTGCCGTTGGTGCTGTTGCCCGCCCTGGCATTGATGCAGTCCCGGCGGCTGCTGATCGTGCTGATGATTCCGGTGGTGCTGATGGCGGCCTACGCCCTGATCCAATATTTTTGGGGGGTGGACTGGATTCGGCCGGAGGGCAAGAAGCTGGTGCGGCCCTACACTCTGGCCGGGGGCACCGTCTACTTCGGCAAGGGCACGTTCACCCATCACCTGACCTTTTCCGGCTACATGCTGCTCAATCTGCTCCTCTTCGCCGGCCTGGCCTTGCGGCTTCCCGGGCGCGACCGTCTCCTCTGGGGCGTGGGGGCCGTCATGGCGGGGATCGGCGTGATCGTCGCGCTCGGCCGTAGCGGGTGGATCGGCATGGCGGTCGGACTGCTCCTGCTGGTGCTGGGGTTCCCCCGGCGCATTTGGCTGCCCTTGGGCGTGGCGGTGGCGTTCGTGGCGGTGGCGGGCTCGGCTGTGCTGACGGGCTGGCATCAGCTGGTGATCCCGAGCAACCAGGAGTGGGGGCTGGTCGAGCGGTTTCGCAACACCTCGCTGCGGCACGACCGGGAGCGCCTGTATCTGTGGGAATCCGCCCTGCTGGGCATCCAGGATCGGCCGGTGTTTGGAGTCGGCTACGGCAACGACAAGCTTTACATGCGCGTCTACCGCAATCAGGTGACGCAGAAGCGGCACTACCGGTTCAGCGTGAGGCCGTCCACTCATTCCCACAACGTCTACCTCCAAGTGGCCTTCGAGCTCGGTCTGCTGGGATTGGTGGCCTATCTCGCCCTGTGGGGATCGATCCTCTACTGGAGCGCCCACTGGGTGCGGCGCGCGGGAGATGGCTGGCGCTTCGAGACGGCGCTGTTGTCGGGCGCCGCCGCGGCACTGACCGGCTCCATGGTCGCGGGCTTCTTCGAGAACAATTTCTTCGACGCCGAAGTACGCACCATGATCTTCATCCTGATGGGCCTCGCCCTCCACTCCGGCCTCCGCATCCGCGCCGGCCTGAACGCCGGGCGATCCACCGCATAGTTATCGGCCGGGGAGTGGCCCGCGGCTCCGCCGCCAAGCTGGGGCGAAATTGCAACACTGTCCCCCAGGCGACACGCCCGAGCAGGCCGAATCGCCCGGCCCGGGCTTCTGGCCTTGCCTGCGCTTCAGCCGCCCACCCTGTGGCGTTGCGGCGGTGGACCATTCGTGCCGTTGTGCCGTTCCAATAAGTGGAGACACGGAACCAGCCGCGCCGCCCGCCGCTCCGAACCGGCGATCGGTGCGGACGGCCGTTTCCGATTTTCGGCGCTGGGGACGCGATCCTTCGCCGCCGGTGTGCTAGGCGGCACTGCTGCCGCCGCGGGGGCAATCGCAGCCGCCAGGATGTTCGTGGCGGAATTCGCATTCGGCAAGAGCAGGAGATGGCGCGGTTGACGGTAAATTGTGGTAACAAAAGGGTTATGAATCCGCGCGGGCGCGGCCCGAAAAACCAAAACGGGCGTGCAGGAACCTCACGCCCGGATGGCGGGAAGTGCCGGTTTCGGCCGTGAGTTGACCGCGGCGCGGGATCGTTTCCACGTTACCGGGAGAGAATGTCCGATATTTGCAGCCAGACCTCCAGAGCACCTTGTAACCTGACCTGTACCTGTTGACGGCCGCTCCTTCGGGAGCGGCCGGATAGAAGAGCCTACCGATGCCCAACTCCGGCAAAGCGATCCTGCAGCAATACGGTAACGCGCAAATCTGGGCCAAGCTTGCGCTGGATACCGGAATTGCAATGGCGTTGCTGTACCTCTTCGTCTTGGAACGGACGGGGAGTTTCGGGATGCCGTACCAGGTGATGGCGCTGATCGGCGTGCTGCTGATGGTGACC
>JAPUJL010000319.1 GCA_027296185.1 SAR324 cluster bacterium
ACACCTACATCTGGCTGGCCCGCCTGAAGCACGAAACCTACGAAGTGGAGCGCAACCAGAACATCCGGCTCGCCACGCGCGACGAAATCCTGGGCCTGTGCAAGCTGGCGTTTTCCCTGATTGACGACTTCCTGACCCTCCAGCACACCAACGACCAGAACGAGCGCGACCGGCGGCGGGCCAGCTACGTCCGCACGATCACCGACATCCGCAAGCCACTGATGTAGGGGGCGTGGCGCCGGAATTCGGCGCGGCTAGAATCCCACCCCAACTTGCACCAGGGCGCGCTCGGAGCGCTCCGCCCAAAATATCTGAAAGTAGAAATCGGTCTCTCCTTCGATTTCGATGCCCGCCTTGGTCTGCTCCCGGTCGTCGATATCGGAAGAGTGAAAAAAGTCGAACTCGGCCACTGCCTGGATGAAGCGGTAGATTTGCACCTTGAGTCCCGCGACGGCGACCCGGTTGTCGATGTAGCCGTTGATCAGGAATCCGCCCCACTCCCGGAAGGGAAACAACTCCGTCGTCACGATTCCCAGCAACGAGAGGGGCTTGTTCTCGGTGCGCTCCTCCCCGGCCCTGCTGTCGGTGAGCCGCGCCAGGGCCCCCACGGCGATGGAGGTGCGCTGGGGGTCGAAATGGAGCACGCGCAGCTTGGCCCGGAGCACCGCATGATCGAACTTCCGGTCCGGATCGGTCAGCAGAAAGATATCTCCCAGCAGTTGCAGGGCGCCCACCTGAAAGCCGTAGCGCAGGTTCTCCAGGGCCAGGTCCGGCTTGCCCAGGTCAAATATTTCGATGGTGCTGTGGACGGTGTGGGGCAGGAACTGATCGAGGGCGGTGGGATACTCGATAACCCCCGCGGTGTTCACCCCGGGCTCCAACTCGTACGCCGCAACGTTCCTGGCGGCGCCGCAGACGGCGATTCCCGCGAGCAGCGCAGCGCATATCCAAAAGAGGCTCTTCATGCTCGTTCCTTTCCGTCCTTGGAAAGTTCCGCTTCCGTCGTGCCCGGCCCGGCGGTGTGCCTGGCGGCGCGGGCTGGGGACCGCCGCCGTGTACCGGCGGCACCGGTCCGGTCAGGGAAGCACCGCGGCGAATCGGGTGCGGAAGGGGGGCTCCTCCGACTCGGAGCAATGCAACACCTCGCCTTCCGCGAAGATGGCCCGCAACACCTCCGGCTCGCCGATCCAATCGGGGTTGAGCCCGGGCTTCACCGTCTTCTGCCGGGGGGCGAACCCCTCGTAAAGGAACATCCCGCCCGAGCGCAGCATGCGCGGAATCTGCCGGAAAAAAGGAAGATCGGTGAAGCCGAACGCGCAGACCAGCCCGAAGCGGGAAGTGGGCCAGGCCAGCGCCCCCACGTCGCCGACGATCCAGCGAATGCCCGCCGTGCCCCGCCAGAGCTCCCGCGCCCGGGCCACGGCCACCTCGGATAGATCGACGGCATACAGTGGATCGAAGCGCCCGCAGGCGGAGGCCAACCCCCGCCCCAAGCCGCTTGCGGCATCCAGCATTGCCCCGCCACGCCAGAGGTGGCGCCATTGGAGGGCCAGGGGATGAGGCTCGGGCCGGCGGGCCCCGGCCTCGCCGTCACGATAGCGTCGGTTCCACTTGAGGCGGTCGTCCCGCAGCGCCATGGCATCCTTGCGGCGAGCTTTTGGATTTCCCGGGTGGCCCGATCCTGATAGGGTAGTGGCGTTCAAGAGCTTTTCACGGGCGCCATGCGCCCGCTCCCCGTGCCGGAACGGTATCATGGAAGATCCGCCCGTACCCAGCCCACGACCGCTGAAGATCGATTCGCCCGAAGCGTCCCTGCGGCCTCATACCCTACAGGAGTACGTGGGCCAGGTCGAGATCAAACGAAATTTGAAGGTCTTCATCGAGGCGGCGCGAAACCGCTCGCAGCCGCTGGATCACGTGCTGCTCTGCGGTCCGCCGGGGTTGGGCAAAACGACCCTGGCCTATCTGCTGGCCGCCGAGCTGGGGGTGCCCCTGCGCAGCACCTCGGGCCCGGTGCTGGAGCGGCAAGGCGACCTGGCGGCGATCCTCACCAACCTGGAGCCCGGGGAGATCCTGTTCGTCGACGAGATTCACCGCATGAGCCGCACGGTGGAAGAGGTGCTTTACGCGGCGATGGAGGATTACAAGCTGGACATCATCATCGGGCAGGGCCCCATGGCGCGCACCGTGAAGCTGGACCTGCCGCCCTTCACCCTGGCCGGCGCCACCACGCGCGCCGGGCTGCTCAGCTCGCCGTTGCGGGACCGGTTCGGCATCCCGTGCCATCTCACCTTTTACAACCCGGAGGAGCTCTGCGAGATCGTCCTCCGGGCGGCCGGAACGCTGGGCATTCAGATCGAGGAAGCCGGGGCGATGGAACTGGCCCGGCGCTCCCGGGGCACTCCGCGGGTGGCCAATCGCCTGCTGCGCCGCATCCGGGATTTCGCCGACCAGGTCCCGGGACCGCGGATCGGGCAGGAGCTGGTGCTGGACGCGCTGGAGCGGCTTGGGGTGGACCAGTACGGCTTGGAGCCGCCCCACCGCTACCTGCTGGAGGTGATCGCGGGGAAATTCGGCGGGGGCCCGGTGGGGCTCAGCACCCTGGCCGCCGCCACCGCCGAGACCAAGGACACCATCGAAGAAGTGTACGAGCCCTACTTGATCCAGGCCGGATTCTTGCAACGAACCCCCCAAGGACGGATCGCCACCCCCCTGGCGATGGAACACCTGGGCGCCCGGCCCGAACCGGACCCCCAGCTCAGCATTCCGGCGAAGTGAGGCACACGCCTCCCCACCGGAGCAACCAACGGGATATTGCGGAATGACGACCTACACCTTCGACCCGAGCCAATCCTTCGAGGAAGTCCGCCGGATGATCGACGAGATCAACGGCGTGCAGCACAAGGGTCTGCTCGCGCGGCTCACGTGGCGGGACGGCAGTGCCAAGGACCAATCGGTGACCTACCTGTACGACGAGTTCGCCGATCGCTTTGGCCACTCCATCGACAAATCGGGGCTGCACACCGAGATCCTGGCAAGCCTGTTCAATGGCATTCCCCTCGAGATCGAACTGGTGCCTCGGCCCCAGCGTACCCCGAACGGGATAGGCCAGCCCGCGGCGGTGTCCTGACACCGTGCCTCCCCGGGGCCGCGACTGTGGCGTAACGGGCACAACCCGCCGCAATTTTCCACACGCGCTCCCCGCTACATGGCGAGGTTCACCAACGCGCTCACCAGAAGTTGCTCGACCACCTGTATTCCGAACAGGACCAAAATCGGGGACAAATCCAACCCGCCCAGACTGGGCAGGATTTGGCGCACCGGGCGCAGCACCGGTTCGGTCAGCCGAAAGATGAGATTCACCAGCCGATTGCCGGGATCGACGTTCACCCAGGACAGAATGACGCGCGCGATGATGAGCAGGGTGTAGGCCTTGCTGACCCACCCGATCAGCCGAATCAATTCCACGATCATGATTTCAGTCCCGCGCTGAGGGAGGTTCCGCCGCCTCCTCGATCCTGGTTTGGCGGATCGCCTTGTCCACGACCCGCATCATCAAGCCCCGCAGCCCCGCCGACTCGAATTCCATCAGACCCGCCGCCGCGGCCGCCGCGGCCAGTGTGCGCTCGCGCAACAGGGCCGGGTGCTCTCCGCTTTCCCGGAGGACATGGGCCGCGCCCAGCATCACCGACGCCAGGAAGGGCAGGGCCTCCGCACGGGGCAGCCCGGTCATCAGGGCGCCGTCGGCCATGGCGTCCACCATGGTGAAGAACACGGCGGGCGCCACCCCTGCCAGTCCGCGCGCCACTTCGAACTGGACCTCACTGTCCAGTTGCACCACGCATTCCACGTGCTCGAACAAAGCGCGGAAGACCGCCATCTCGCCCCGCTGGACATAGGGGGTGGCGTAATAGGCCAGCGTCGCCTGCGCCGGCGATTGAAAGGGCGTGACCAAGCAGCGGATCAGCTTCCGTTCATGGAGATGGCGCAGCACGGTGCCGGCCGACATCCCGTCGCCCGCCAGCACCATGATATTGCGGTCCGAGATGGCTAGGCGCATCAGCGGCAACACCTGCTGCAGCGCCGCCGAATCCAGATCGACGAAAATCGGGCCCGATTCCCCGAACCGTACCGACGGGATATCCGTTCCCGCGGCGGGAGCGAGTA
>JAPUJL010000032.1 GCA_027296185.1 SAR324 cluster bacterium
CGCCTGCCGGCGGGCCCCGGGCATCGAGCGCATCTACGTGCCGGGGGAACCCGAAGCCCTGGCGGAAGCCCGCTACCGGAAGCAAGGCATACCGCTGAACCGCGAAACCCTGGAAGGCGTGATCGGCGCGGCCCGATCGGCTGGAGCCGATCCCGCTCCCCTGGAGCCATAAGCCACGTTGGCCCGCCGCACCCGGGAGGTCAGAAGATGATTGGCCGCAGCAAAGTTCGGCGGCTGGAGTTTCGCTACCTGGCCTCGGCGCTGCTCCTGCTCGGTCTGCCGCTGGCGCCCGCCGTGGCCTCGGGTCAGATCTGGTCGGTGGGTGCGCCGATGCCCACCTGCCGCTCCGAGTTGGGCTCGGCCGTTTTGGACGGTTGGGTGTACGTGGGGGGCGGCCTCGCCCTGAGCGGCTCCCTCGCGGATTTTCAGCGCTACCGACCGCTCCTGGACCGCTGGGAGCGGCGCGCGCCCCTGCCCGGTCCCTTGCACCACTTCGGCATAGCGGCCGCGGCGGGGGCGGTGTACGTGACCGGCGGTTACGACAGCCTCCGCATGCGCCCCCGGATTCGGGCCACATGGCGCTACGACCCGGCCGCCGCGCGCTGGGAACGGATGGCGGACATGCCCGGGCCCCGGGCGGCTCATGCGATGGTGCAGCTGGACGGCTTGCTGTTCGTCGTCGGCGGGGTCGGGCCGGGCTCCGCCGATCTCTGGATTTACGACCCCACCCGGGACCGCTGGGGAACCGCCGGACCGCCTCTGCCCACGCCGCGGGAGCACCTCGCCGCCGTGGCCCGTGGAGGGAAGCTCTTCGTCATCGGCGGCCGTTGGCCCGGCCAGGGAAATCTGGCCACCGTGGAAATCTTCGATCCCCGCACCGAAAGCTGGGAAACCGCGGCAACCTTACCCACTCCGCGCGGCGGACTCACGGCTGCGGCGGTGGCCGGCCGTATTCACGTCACCGGCGGCGAGGCGTTCGATCCCGGCAGCACCTTCGGCCAGCACGAGGTCTACGATCCCGCCAGCGGACGCTGGGAAACCCACGACCCCTTGCCCGTGGCCCGGCACGGGCTGACCTCCACCGCCGTGGGGGGCCGCTGGCTGGTGATCGGTGGCGGCGAGGCGGCGGGCATGCGCACGCTCTTCACCGCCAGCTGCGCAGTCGATATCTATACGATCTATACGCCGGCCCCAATCCATGCCCCGGCTGCATCGTCGCCCAACGATTGACGGGCAGCGGCTGGGCACAATCCGCCCCGCGCAAATTCCGCTTCCAGCGCTCCGAAAGCATTGCTCCGAAAGCATCGCTCCCGCCGTAGCTCACTCCCCTCATATATGACTCATTTCCAGGCAGAACATTGGATATTTGCCTGATTAATTGGCAATTATCGGTCGTGTTTTCACACACCACCATTTTTCATTTGTTATTTCAGGTGCATAAAAAATCGCTGCGCTGGTACGGAAATTGAGTATGCGTACTGAAGCGATATTTCCGATTTCGGGAGCTTCGCACCCGATTGAATGCGATCGGGACCGGTCCGCGGACGATGGATTGGCCGCCAGGCGGGATCCCGCGTTCACGGAGCGAAACCGATTCCGCAGCGCCACGGACAGCAGTGGCGTGAATGCCCTCTGGGACGGGCAACCGCCAAAAGAGGAGGCAACCTCATGCACAAATCGATCGTCACCGCCGCGTTGCTCTTGCTCGTGCCGGCCTTTGCGGCCGTGGCCTGGGCTCAAGATGCCAGCGGCATCGACAGCGGCGACACCGCCTGGCTCCTGGTGTCCACCGCCCTGGTGATGCTGATGACCCCCGGCCTGGCGCTGTTCTACGGTGGCATGGTGCGCCGCAAGAACGTGCTGGGCACGCTGATGCAGAGCTTCATCATGATCGCCCTGATCGGCCTGCAGTGGATTCTCTGGGGGTACAGCCTCGCCTTCGGACCCGATCATTGGGGCCTTATCGGCGGGCTGGAATGGGCCGGATTGGTGGCGCTGGACCTCACTGCGGCCTCGGATTATGCCCCGACGGTGCCCCACTTGGCCTTCATGATGTTCCAGGGCATGTTCGCCATCATCACCCCCGCGCTGATCACCGGCGCCTTCGCGGAGCGGATGAAATTCTCCGCGTTCCTGGTGTTCTCGCTGCTCTGGGCGACCTTCGTCTACGACCCCCTGGCCCACTGGGTGTGGGGCGGCGGCTGGCTGTCCGACTTCGGCGCCATGGACTTCGCCGGCGGCCTGGTGGTGCACATCAGTTCGGGCTTGGGTGCGCTCGCGGCGGCGTTGGTCATCGGCGGGCGGCGGGGCCGGGGCATGCCGACCATGACCCCCCACAACCTGCCCATGACCATCCTGGGCGCGGCGCTGCTGTGGTTCGGGTGGTTCGGATTCAACGCGGGCAGCGCCCTGACGGCGGGCTCCTTGGCCGCCCTGGCCTTCGTGGCCACCAACACGGCCACCTGCGCGGCGGCGCTCACCTGGATCATGTGCGATTGGCTCTTCCAGGGTAAACCCACCGTGCTCGGTGCGGCGACGGGCGCCATTGCCGGACTCGTGGCGATCACTCCCGCCGCGGGCTTCGTGGGACCCTTGTCCGCCATCGCGATCGGGATCGGCGCGGGCGTCTTCTGCTACTTGGCCGTGGCGGTCATCAAGCCCCGGCTGGGTTACGACGACTCGCTGGACGTGTTCGGCGTCCACGGCGTCGGCGGCATCTGGGGCGCCTTGGCCACCGGCTTGTTCGCCTCCACACTCGCCAACCCGGACGGCACCGACGGCTTGTTCTTCGGAAACGCGGCCCAGTTCGGCACGCAGGTCGTCTCTGTCCTGGTCGCCGTCACCTACGCCTTCGTCGTGACCTTTGTGCTCCTGAAGATCGTCGACAGGGTCATCGGACTCCGTGTGAGCAAAGACGAGGAAATTCTCGGCCTGGATATTTCCCAGCACCGGGAGAGCGGTTACACCATCTTGGATTGAGGGAGCACAATCATGAAGCTTATCGTTGCCATTATCCAACCGGAACGACTCGAGAGCGTGATGGACGCTCTCGACGGTGAGGGGGTTCACCTGCGCACCGTCACCAATGCGCTGGGCGTCGGAAGGCAGAAGGGGCACACCGAGGTGTATCGCGGTGTGCGTGAGGCGGTAAACCTGCTAAAGAAAGTCAGAATCGAGGTCGCCGTCAACGAGGAATTCGTTGACAAAGTGATCGATGCCGTCGTCAAAGGGGCCCGCACCGGAAATATCGGGGATGGAAAAATATTCGTTCTCGATCTGCCCGAATGCGTGCGCATTCGCACCGGGGAGCGGGGCGTCGACGCAATTGGCTGAGTTCGGATTGTAGCCCTAGGAGAGCTGTTTAATGAATATTCAAGACCTGCAGAAGCTTATCAAGGAAGTCGGCGTCGAGTTCGTCGATTACAAGTTCACCGACTTCCTGGGTCTGTGGCAGCACTTTAGTACCCCTATTTCCGAGTACTCCGAGAATCTGTTCACGGATGGCCTCGGTTTCGACGGCTCCTCGATCCGGGGCTTCCAGAAGATCGACGAGAGCGACATGCTGCTCATTCCGGACATGAACTCCGCGTTCATCGACCCGTTCACCGAGCACGTGACGCTGACCTTCATTTGCAACATCAAGGACCCGGTCACGGGCGAGCCGTACAGCCGGGACCCGCGCCACGTGGCCAAGAAGGCCGAGGCGTACCTCATATCCTCCGGTGTCGCCGACACCGCCTATTTCGGCCCCGAGGCGGAGTTCTTCATCTTCGACGACATCCGCTACGACCAGAACCATCACGAGGGGTATTACTTCATCGATTCCGAGGAGGGCTTCTGGAACTCCGGCGCGGACGAAAAGCCCAACCTGGGTCACAAGCCGCGCTACAAGGAGGGCTACTTCCCCGTGCCCCCGGTGGATCACTTCCAGGACCTCCGCTCGGAAATGGTCAAGGTCATGATGCAGATCGGGATCCAGGGCGAGGTGCATCATCACGAAGTGGGGACGGCCGGGCAGGCGGAAATCGACATGAGGTTCGACTCCCTGCTCAACATGGCCGACAAACTGCTCAAGTATAAATACGTGGTGAAAAACGTCGCCCGGCAGCGGGGCAAGACGGTGACCTTCATGCCCAAACCGCTGTTCATGGACAACGGCTCAGGCATGCACGTCCATCAAAGCCTGTGGAAAGACGGGAAGAACCTCTTCTACCAGAAGGGCACCTACGCCGGAATCAGCGAGATGTGCCGCTACTACATCGGCGGGGTGCTGCACCATGCCGCGAGCATCCTGGCGTTCGCCGCCCCCACGACGAACTCCTACCGCCGCTTGGTGCCCGGCTACGAGGCGCCCATCAACCTGATCTACTCGCAGCGGAACCGGAGTGCCGCCGTGCGGATTCCCATGTACTCCGAGGCCGAGGTGGCGAAGCGGGTCGAGGTGCGCTTCCCCGATCCCTCGTGCAATCCCTACTTCACCTTCCCGGCGATGCTCATGGCGGGACTGGACGGTATCCAGAACAAGATGGAGCCGCCCGAGCCGATCGACAAGGACCTTTACGATTTGGAGCCCGAGGAGATGGCCAAGGTGAAGTCCACGCCCGCCACCCTCGAGGAATCCCTCGACGCCCTCGAGGCGGACCATGAGTATCTCACGCGCGGCGGCGTGTTCACCCAGGACGTGATTGACATGTGGCTCAGCTACAAGCGCGAGAACGAGGTGGACGTGATCCGGCTGCGGCCCCACCCGGCGGAGTTCATCCTGTACTACGACGTCTAGGCCCCAGGCTCATCGTCGCGAGCGCCTCCGCGCTCCCGGCGATGGGCGCTTGGCGACTCTCCCTTGCCTCCCCAGGGAGCCGCATCCGCGGCTCCCTTTTTTTATGCTGCGGTACCGATTCCGGTTCGCTTTGAGGGGCACGGAACCGGGTGCGGCCTTACATCTTGGCCCGCCGGACGATGGGGGTGGTCCAGCCGGTGTCCTCGGCCAGCAGCCGATTCCAGTCCTTGGGCAGCCCCACCGGCTTGGTCACGAAGTGGGACAGGCCCCAGCCCCAAGTGGAGACATAGGCCATCATGGCCGGTCCGGGGGCCCCGGCAACGATCACCTTCAGGCTGGCGGGGTCCTTCAGCAGCGGCATGGGCGCCTCGGGGTCGGCCTTGGCCCGGTCGACCAGCTCCTGCGGGATGGGCACGCCGCCCACCTCGGCCTGGGGCTCGTGACCCATGAAGAACTCGCGGGCCGGAAGCTGGGCCTGGTCGTAGATCAGCTTCTGGAATGCCTCCCGGGGCATGCCCTCGCGGATCAGCGGAACGAAGGCGGTGGGGTTGAGGATCACCAGGTTGTTCATGCCCCAGTTGACCGCCTCCTTGTCGTACTTCACGCGCGCCTGCCGCCCCAGCCGCTCGGCCATCTCGGAGCTGGTGGCGATTTCCGGAGGCAGGTATTCGAGCTGCCAGGTAAATGCGGCGATCACGCTCACCGTCGGCCGGTCGGCGCCGAATCCTTCCGCCACGCGCAGGGGCTCCCAGTGGCCCTCGTAGCCCTGCTCGTTCTCGGCGAGCAGGATCACGTTCTTGAAGGGGGTGCCGAAGGACTTCATGTCCGACTTGCCCGGCCAGGAGTAGCCCACGTTGATCAGCACCAGGCGGATCGCCCGCCCGATGGTGGAGTTGGCCCGCCAGCCGGGACCGATGGCGCTGAAGCTGTCGTTGGCGTTGATCTCGTCGATCAGCTCCTTGCCGCTCAGGATCAACAGGGGCGCGGTGAGCCCGGCGGTGACCTGCACCCCGCGCAGGTCGAAGCGGGCGTCGCCCAACGCCTCCACGGCGGCCAGGATCACGGGCAGGTAATGGGGTCGGCAGCCGGCCATGACGGCGTTGATGGCGATCTTTTCCACCGTCGCCGCGGCACCCTTGGGTTCGATGTGGGCCACCACGTGCTCCGGCGGCAGGTCGGTGCCTTGCAGCATGCGCTCCACCGCCTCGCCGGTGGGCGGAACGACGGGATAGCCGTCGCTCCAGCAATGCTGGAGAAAGAACCGCTCCATGGCCTCGTGGGCCTCGCCGTAATCGCGGCCGGTAAAGGTGGGCACCGATTCCTCGAAGCGCATCACCTCGCCGTTGCCCTGCCCTTTCCGGCCGAAGGCCGCGACGATCTCGTCGGCGACGGTGGCCCCCAGGTTCTGCTCCTCGATTTCCTCCCGCAACGGAACGGAGGGGTAGGGCAGTTGGATCAGGTTGATCTCGGTCAGCCCCTCGGTGGAGGCGTTGAAGCGGGCATCGGGGGCGAAGAACTCCGCCACGATGAATACCGCGGGCTTGCCCAACTGCTCGATCCTGGCCACATCACGTGCGGTCTTGGCGGTGCAGGAGCCTCAGTCGCCGGTGAGGGCGATCACCCCGTCGCTTTCCGCGGCGATCTCCTCCAGCCGCGGGGCCTTCTCCGCCGGGTCGAGCATGAACGGCACGCGCCACTCGCGGAATTCCACGCCCGGCGTCTTGGCCCGGATGGCGTCCAGCACGTAGGGCAGCAACAGGTCGCCCCCGGACTTCGTGTTGTTCAGGATGCCGATCTTGCGGCCGTTGAGGTCGCCCAGGCTTTGCGAGCCGCCGAAAGTTTCGGTCTCCGGCAGTTGTCCCCGCGGGCTGAGCACCTCCAGGTTGATCGGGTTGGCGGACATGGCCGTGCTCCTCGGGAGGGTTGCGAGCCCCCACCTTCACTGTGGGATGGGGCCGCTGGCAAGCGGCCTGTGGGATCGCTCTTGCTGACCAACCGGTTTTAGTATGCGCGCTGCCGTTAATGCAATAGTGCCGTTAAAGCAAGGGGGCCGGGAAGGCAAGCGGGCCAAGAAGGCGATCAGAATGGGGAGCGGTTACAGGGAGAACACGTAGAGGGTGCTGCCGCCGGGTAAATCGGCCAGGTGCGGTGCGGCGCCGCGGAACCACTGGTGCACCGCGCCGCCCTTGCCGGCCAGGATGGCAATGTACTGCTTGCCGCCGGCGGCGTAGGAGATCGGCGGAGCGTTCACGCCCACTCCGGTCTCGTAGCGCCACAACTCCGCGAGGGTCCAGGCGTCGACCGCCACCACCGCCCCATCGCCATGGGCGAAGAACACCAGCCCGCCCGCCGTGGAGAGGGTTCCGCCGAGCAGCGGCAGCGGATAGCGCCGCTTGGCGGCGATGCTGCCGGTGGCCACGTCCACCGCCGTGAGGCTGCCCGTCCACCGCTCCGGCTGGGTGGCGGCCCCGCCGGTGAACAGGTGCCGGGGCCGGTAGTCGCGCGGCTCGGTGGTGGCGGCGAGGAGTCCGCCGCAGCTTTCGATGGCCGGGATGTACAGCAGCCCCGTGCCGGGGTTGTAGGAGGCCGGAAACCAGTTCTTGCCGCCCATCAGCGCGGGGCAGTGGAAGGCCTCGCCCGCGCCGCGCCGCGGCGCCGCGCCGGCGGAATAGGTTTGCACGTCCAGGGCGGGATCGTAGTCCAGGGGCCGGCCCGATTGGGGGTCCAGGCCGCGGGTCCAGTTCAGGCGGTCCACGTAGGGGATGCCCCAGACGAATCGCCCGCTCGTGCGTTCCAGGGCATAGACGAATCCGTTGCGGTCCGCGTGGACGGCCAGCTTGACCGTCCGGCCGGCACCGGTATCGCCGGTTGCGGCGTCGATCAGGATGTGCTCGTTGACGCCGTCGAAATCGAAGGGATCGTTGGGGGTGTACTGGTAGTGCCAGCGGATCGCGCCGCTGTCCGGGTCGAGGGCGACCAGGCTATCGGTAAACAGGTTGTCGCCGGGCCGGTAGGCGTTGTCCCAGTTGGGCGCAGGGTTGCCCACACCCCAGTAGATCAGGTCCAGCTCCGGGTCGTAGCTGCCCGTCACCCAGGCCGGACCGCCGCCGGTTTTCCAGGCGCCGTGACCGTCGCGCCAGGTCTGGTGGCCGGGCTCGCCGGGTGCCGGGACGGTATGGGTGCGCCAGCGCTCCCGGCCCGATTCCGCGTCCACGGCGGCGATCCAGCCGCGGATGCCGAATTCCCCGCCGGAGACCCCGGCGACCGCCAGCCCCTTCACGATCAGCGGCGCGCCGGTCAGGGTCTCCCCCGCCGCCGGGTCGGCCAGTTGCACCGCCCAGACTTCCCGGCCGCCGGCCTTGGCGAGGGCGCGGAGCTTGCCGTCCAGCGCCGCGTAGAACACCTTGCCGCGGAAGAGCGCCGCGCCGCGGTTGACCACGCCGCAGCAGGCGATGCGGGCGATGTGATCCCGGTCGAACCGGGCGCTGTACCGCCATTCGAGCAGCGGGCGGCCCTCCCGCACATCCAACTTGTAGACCCGCCCCCAGCCGGTAGTGATGTACAGCCGGCCATCCTCGGCCAGGGGCGTGCCCTCCAGCCCGCCGTGCTCCCAGATGCCACCCTGTCCCGGGTCCGCCAACTCGTAGGTAAACGCCAGCCGGAGGCGGGAGACGTTGCCGCGGTGGATCTCCTCCAACGCCGAAAAGCGGTGAGCGGCGTAGCTGCCGTGGTGGGTGAGCCAGTTCCGGGGCTCCCGGGCCGCATGGAGCAGCCGCTCCGCCGTCACTTCGCCCGCCACCGCCGGTCCGAACACCGCCGGCCCGAACACCGACGCACCGAACGCCACCGACAGGGCGATGGCCGCGGCCATGAAACCGGCGCGGCATCCGGAATGCGATCCGGCATCGCATCCGGCGATGCGAGCGCCTCGTCTGATTGAACCCCGGTTCGTCGGCACGGCGGATTCGGCTGGGAAGAAAATCCTGCGTGGCGGTTGGAAAGTGGGCGGATGCGCGGGCTGGACAAAATGCCCAGCAGGTCGCCCGTCCGGGCCCCCACCGAACCCAGCACGCGCCCCGGCCCCT
>JAPUJL010000320.1 GCA_027296185.1 SAR324 cluster bacterium
CCCGCTCCGCTCGAGCCATTGGGTACAGCCCGGCCCCGGCTCCGGCATGGGATACGGCGCGGTACCCTGGGGCAGCAGCCGCACGTCGCCGAAGAGCACGTCCCGTAGCGGCTCGAGTTCTTCCGGCAGCCGCACGAGCCCGGCGAAGCCGGCATCGCCCTTGTCCCAGGCGCCCTTCCCGCCCCCCACCGGCTCACTCCGGCTGTTGCCGTTACCGTTGTTCCTGGCGAGTGCATCGAGGGGGATCATCCGCACCCGGCCCAGCCCCTGGTCGGCGATCGCCGCCTCGATGGCCGGAACGTCGGCGCTGCGGCGCACCACCAGCAACTCCAGGAACGGCGCCAGGAAGGGACCGGCCCACTCGATATGCTCGGCGTCCACGTCGATGAATTCGGCCAGGGGACCGAGCACTCCCAGTTTCGCGCGCCCGCCCGGGGCCGCATCGGCCCACTCCAGTACCGCCCGCACCGGCTCCTCCAGCCCCTCGTGACGGGCGTCGATTTCCGCCAGGGCCTCCAACCGCGAGCGCACGGCCCGCTCCTTCCGCTCGGCCTCGTCGAGCCGCTGGGCCAGTTCCGTCCGCACCCGCTCCCGTTCGGAGAAAGCCGTAGCCAGTTCCTCGTCCCGGGCATCGTGTCCGGCCAACGCCTGCTGCAGGACGGTCAGCTCGTTGCGCTGCCCGGTCAGACGGGATTCGGCGGCGGCCAGCTCCTCACGGGCGGCGGCCAGGGTCTTTTCCAGGGCATCGCCACGGCGCGTCCATTCCTCGCGGCGTTCGACGAGAAACCGTTGCTGATTCGAGTTCCCGGTCAACTCGGTGTGGCACTCGAGCAGTTGCTCCTGGAGGGCTTGGTGGGCGACCTCCGCCTCGGCGGCGGCGGCGTCCTGTTCCGCGAAGTGGCGGGCCTCCCCGGCCATGGCCTCCCGCAGCGCTTCCTCCTCGGTGCCCAGGGCGCCGGACTCCTCCCCGCTGCGTTCCCGCTCCCGGGCCAGGGCCGCGGCCTTGTCGTCGGCCTCGTTGAGCCGCTCCTCCAACTCCCGGATCCACACCCGGGTGTTCTGCTCGTTCTGCCGCCCCAGGGCCGCCTGGGATTCCAGCCGGTGGGCCTCCTGCTGTTTCTCGCCGGCTTCGCCGCGCAGTCCGCTGAGCTTGCCCTCCAGCACCGCCTGGTCCGACTGCAGCCGCTCCCACTGCACCTCGATCAGTTGGGCGGTCTGCTCCTGATGGGTGTGCTCGGTGGCCGCTTCGCCCCGCTGTTCCTCGATGCGGCGGAATTCCCGCTCGCTCTTGCGGTAGCGCGCCAGGGCCAGCTCGGTGGAAAGCACCGTCACCTCTTCCTTCAGGGCGGCATACTCGCGGGCCTTGTCCACCTGGCCGCGCAGGGCGGCCTCCTGCCGTTTCAGTTCCATGACCAGATCGTTGACCCGCAGCAGATTCTGGTCGGTCTGCTCCAGCTTCCGCTCCGCGGTGGCCCGGCGGGTGCGGTAACGCACGATGCCCGCGGCCTCCTCGACGAACACGCGCCGTTCGGCGGGCGAGGAGGTGATGAACCGCTCCACCTGGCCCTGCTCGACGATGGAATAGGCGCGGCCGGCGATGCCCGTATCCATCACCAGCTCGCGAATGTCCAGCAAGCGGCAGCTCATGCCGTTGATCACGTACTCGCTCTCCCCGGAGCGGTAGAGGCGCCGGGTGACCTCGATTTCGCTGAAGTCGCGGTATTTTTCCAGGGCCAGCCCCTGGGTGTTGTCGAAGGTGAGGGTGACCTCGCAGCGCCCGATGGGCTTACGGGCGGTGCTGCCGCCGAAGATGACGTCCTCCATGGTGGCGCCCCGCAGCTGGCGCGGGCTCTGCTCGCCCAGGGCCCAGCGGATCGCGTCGACCACGTTGCTCTTGCCGCAGCCGTTGGGGCCCAGCACGACGTTGATGCCGGTGGCACCGAAGCAGAATTCCGTATCGTCGCAGAAGGATTTGAATCCGGACAGGCGTAGCCGCTTGAGCCTCATGCTCTCCTCGCCGTTCGTCGATCCCTGACGGCGGCCCTCATGGCCGCGGGCGATCGTGCCGATCCGCCCATGGGCACTTTACCACGAGTTCGCCCGGGCGCAATCCCGGAAAGCGGCGCGGCGGAGGAGCCTCCCCGGCGCCCTGTCCGCGGAGCCCTGCCGGGAGCGGCCAAGCCGGTACCGCGCCCGCGCACGGCGGCCCGGCCTTGGGGCGCAGACCCACCTCGCCCAGCCCAGGGGCGGAGGAGCGGGGCTAAATCGCTTCTTCGCCTTTTTCGCCGGTGCGGATACGCACCACTTCGTCGAGAGGCACGATGAAGATCTTGCCGTCGCCGATGCGCCCCGTGCGGGCGGCACTGGAGATTGCCTCGATGGCTTGGTCCACCTGATCGTCCGGCAGCACCACCTCGATCTTGATCTTGGGCAGGAAATCGACGACGTACTCGGCACCGCGATAGAGCTCGGTGCGGCCTTTCTGGCGGCCGAATCCCTTCACCTCGCTGACCGTGATGCCCTGGACGCCCAGCGCCGTGAGGCTTTCTTTCACCTCGTCAAGCTTGAACGGCTTGATGATCGCTTCAATTTTTTTCAATGCCACTCATTAGTGATAGAAATGATAGAGGCCCCCGCGCCTCCGGATATCCGGCGGGCGTTGGATGCCGCGGCGGGGAAACAGGGGTTGGCGCGGCGGGGGTTCAACGGAACTCGATTGGATGCCGGTGGAAGGGCCTATGGAGCGGCCAAATCTTAGCGAAACCCTGGCGGATTATGCAACCTATTTGCGGGAAGAGCGGGGCTTGGCCGCGGCCACCCGCAAGAGCTACCTGACGGCCGCGCGGGAATTTCTCTCGCTCGCCGCCGCCGATCCCCAAGCGCTGCTGTTGCCCGAGGGGGCCGACCCCACCGCCATCGACAAGCGCGCACTGGAAATCTACCTCAGCCATCTCCGCGATGCACAGGGCCTTCGGCCGGCGACGCTGGCCACGCGCCTCGGCGCGCTACGGGCGTTCTTTTCCTATCTTCAGCGCCGGGGGCGCATCGCCCGCAATCCAGCGCGGAACCTCCGGGTCTCTTCCCCGCACCGGGAGCCGGCGCTGCCGGAGGGCGAGGAGGCCAGCGTGCGGACGTTGTTCCAGGGAACAGGGAGCACCCTGGCCGAGGCGCGGCTGCTGCTCCTGATCGAGCTGATCTACGGGGCGGGCCTGAAGCCCGCCGCCGTCTATGGATTGCGGGGGCTCCGCCCCGACCCGGCCGGTAGCGGGGTCGCCCTGTCGTGGGATGAGAAAGCCCAGGAAGTCCCCCTCTCGCCGGAGGGAGTGGGCCGCGCCGAAACCTATCTGGCCCGGCGGCGCGAGGCGCTCGACGATCCAGGGGAGGACGGAGCGGACGAGCGGCCCTTCTGGATCGGTCGCGGCGGGCGCGCCCAATTGCCGGCGGCGCTGGGGCGGCAGGTGCACCGGGCCATGGAGCGTGCCGGGCTGGACGGCGGGGCCAAGGCCCTGCGCCTGCTCGCCGCGCGTCACTTCAAGGCGCGGGGCGCCGACGTCCGGTCGCTGCAGCGCTTCCTGGGGGCCAAGCGGCTGGGGTCGCTGGACCGCTACGAGCCGCAGGATTTCCGGCGGGTCGCCGAGGCGTTCCGCCGCGCCCACCCCCGGCAGCGCTAATTCCAGCGGGCCCCGATCTTCGCCGTCCTTGCTTCTGTAGCCGGGCCGATTGCACGCCCGGGGCGGCTCTGGCACTCTGAATTCGCCCAGCCGGGCGCGCCGTTCACGCTATTGCCCATTTCCCACCATGATCGATTGCCAGCGGCACCGGTTCTCCATTCCCGATTCGGTGCACTACCTCAACTGCGCCTACATGTCCCCGCTGCTCACCTCGGTTCAGGAGGCCGGCATCGCGGGCGTCCGGCGCAAGGCCCAACCCTGGGAGATCGTCGGA
>JAPUJL010000321.1 GCA_027296185.1 SAR324 cluster bacterium
AGCCTGCCGGCCCGCTTGCTTCCGCCCCGGATCACCCCAGGGCGCGGTGTGCCGGGGATGCCGGGGGCGGAGGCGACTCCAGCTCGCCCACCAGGCCGGCGTAGAGCCCGCCCCGGGCCATCAGGGCCTCGTGGTTGCCCATCTCCGCCACTTCCCCTTGGGCCAGCACGACGATGGTATCCGCCTCGCGGATGGTGCTCAGGCGGTGGGCGATGGCGATGACCGTCTTGTCGTGGTACAGCCGCTCGAGGGCCTGCTGAATCCAGTGCTCGGTGATGGAATCCACGGAGGCGGTGGCCTCGTCCAGCACGATCAGCTCGGTTTGCGCCGCCACGGCCCGGGCCAGGGCGATCAACTGCCCCTGACCGGTGGACAGGTTGCTCCCGCCCTGGGCGATCCGGAAATCGTAGCCGCCCTCCAGCCGCGAGATAAAGCCGTGAGCGTTCACGTAGCGCGCCGCGTCTTCGATCATCTGCCGGCTGACCTCCGCGCGCTCCAGTCCGATGTTGAAACTCACGGAGCCCTGGAACAGAAAGACGTTCTGGTGCACGACCGAGATGGTGCGGCCCAACTGCTCGACCGGAATGTCGCACAGCTCCCGCCCGCCGATGCGGATGGAGCCCTCGTAGCCGCTGTAGGCGCGGGTGAGCAGGCGGATCAGTGTGCTCTTGCCGGAGCCGGTGTGCCCCACGATGGCCAGGGTCTCCCCCTGGGCGACGGTGAAGGTGACTCCCTTCAATACCTCCGGAGCCGTGCCGCTGTAACGGTAGCGGACGTTGTCGAACTCGATGGCGCCCAGGGGCTGAGTGGCCGGCTGCCGCGTGGCCTGCGGCGGCAGGGCGGCGGCGGGGCGGTTTGCCGCGGCCGGGTGTTTCGCCACGGCACCGGCGCTGGGCGCCTCGTCCTCGGCGGGATCGAGCGGGGCTTCGAACAGATCGTTGATGTGGTCCACCGCCGCCAGCGCCCGCTGCAGCACGGCCACCTGCTGAGAAAATTCCCGCACCGGCACGAACAGCCGGTTGATATATTCGATAAAGGCCACCAGCACCCCCAGGGTGATGGCCCCGGCCAGCAATTCTCCGGCTGCGTACCACAGCACGAGCGCCAGGGAGAGGGTCGTCACCCCCTCGACCAGGGAGAAGAGCAGCGCATCATACAGATTGGAGCGGTTCTGCGAGTGCAGGAAATGGGCGTTCTTTTCGACGAACGTGCGCAGCACCTTCTTCTCCGCGCCGAAGAGCTGCACGGTTTTCATTCCGTTCAGCGATTCCTGGAGGAACCCGGTGGCATCGGAGAGGGCCTGCCGCGCCCGGAAGAAGTGACGGCGGATGCGGCTCTGGAAGGTGTGGACGAGCAACACCAGCACCGGAAAAACGATCAGCAGCACCAGGGTAAGCCGCCAATTCAGGAAGAACATGATCGTGAGATACCCCACCGACTTCAGCATCTCCATAAACAGGGTCAGCACGCCTGAGGCGAGGCCCTCCTGTATCGCCTCGAAGTCGCTGGTGACCCGGGTGAGGATCGTCCCGATGGGGTGGGTATCGAAGTAGGTGCGCGGGAGCCGCAACGTGCGGTCGAACAGCATCCCGCGCAGATCGGCGATCAGCGAGTGGCCGGCCCGCTGGAGCACGGAAACGTACAGCGCGTCGGCCAGGTAACCCACCACGACCACCGCCGCCATGATCGCGGCCAGGGTCAGCAGCGGCTCCCACACCGGCGCCACCTGCCCGGTCTCCGAGGCAGGGACGATATAGTCGTCTATGGCGAGCTTGGTGAGATAGGGCACCAGCACCGCCATCCCCACCGAGAGGGGCATGGATACCGCCACCCCGAGCCAGTACGGCCAGTAACGGCGCACCACGGGCCACATGGCGCGGAGCAGCGATGCCTGATCGGGGAGGGAGAAGAAGAGCTTCAAGGCGGGATTCTCGGGAATCCGTCAGGCTGGCCGGGCCGGCTCGCCGCCGGGGGCGAGGGGCACTTCCCCCCGATCGGTCTGAAGGAGCCAGGCGGTGCGGTAGTTTCCCTCGGCGGCGGTCAGTTCTGCGTGGCTGCCCATCTGGGCCACCCGCCCCGCCTCCAGCACGACAATGCGGTCGGCCCGCTCCAGCACCGAGACGCGGTGGGAGACGATCAGCAGGGCGCGCGAGTGCTGAAAGCCATAGATCCGATCGATCAGGAAGCGCTCCGTATCGTGATCCACGGCGGAGAGCGGGTCGTCCAGAATCAGCAACTCGCAGGGCTTCATCATGGCGCGGGCCAAGGCAATGCGCTGCTTCTGCCCACCGGAGAGGGTGATGCCCTTCTCCCCCACTTGCGTGTCGAGACCTTCGGGAAACCGGCTCAGGTCCGCCGAGAGCGCCGCGGCCTCCACGGTCTGCTCCAGGTCCGGCCGCTCGCCCTCCGTGGCCGAGGCGAACTCGATGTTCTCGCGGATCGATGTGGAGAACAGGAAGGCGTCCTGCGTCACCGTGACGACCGCCTCCCGCAACCGCGCCAGACTCAGCTCGGTGGCGTCGATGCCGTCCAGGCGGATCGCCCCGGCGGGCGGATTGACGTAGCGGTTGATCGCATTGACCAGGGTCGTCTTGCCACTGCCCACCGGACCGAAAATGCCGACGATCTCCCCCGGCCGCACCTCTAAGCTCACGTCGCGCAGGACGGGGCGCTCCGGCTCGTCCGGATAGGCATAGGTGAGCCCCTCCACCCGCAGGCCCTGGCGCAGCACGGCGGGCAGCGCCTCCTCCGCCTCCGGCACGACGGGCGGGAGCCCGGGGTCGGTGTTGAGCACCGATTCCAGCGAAGCCAGTGCCGTGAATCCCCGCTGGAGGACGAACATCATGAAGGTCATGCCCATCAGCGGGGGCAGCATCATGGTGAGGTACAGGGCGAAGGCCATGAAGGCGCCCATGGTCATCTCCGACCGAATCACCATCAGCCCGCCCACCAGCATCAGCATCACCTTGAGTGCGTTCACCAGATGGCTGAGGATCGGGAAGAAGAGGGCCCGAACGTTGGACAGGCGGATGCCGCTGTCCCGCACTTCGCCGCTCAGCCCGCCGAACCGCTCCTCGCTCCACGAATAGGCGCGGTAGGTCTTCAGCACGTCGATGCCGTTGTAGGATTCCACGGTGAAATCGGAAAGGTCCTGCAGCGCCTTCATCTGCACCAGTTGCTCCCGCCGTAGCCGGCGCATGGCCAATTGCAGCACGGCAAAGGCCGCGACGATGGGCAGGGCGCAGTACAGCGTGAGCCGCGGCGAGGTAAGGTACATGAAGTACGGCGCCAGGGACAGGGTGGCGATGGTGCCCACGAACTGCATTATCCCGAACCCCATCGTCATGCGGATGCCGTTGATGTCGTTGTTGATCCGGGAGATGATGGTGCCCGTCGGATTCTGCTGGAAGTACGCCCGCTGCAGGGTGGAGAGATGAGCCAACAGCCGGTTCTTCAGGTCGAATTCCACTCGCCGCCCGGGGATGAAGAAGAACAATCGCGAGCCGGTGCGGGTGAAAATGATCGCCACCGCGAAGACGAAAATCCACGTAATCCGGCCCAGAAACGTGGGCCCGCCCGGTTCAGCCGGTGTGCTCAGCAGGTCGACCGCCTCCTGCAAATAGCGCGGAATGGACAGCGTCATGCCCAGGGTCAGCCCGAGCATCACCACGCCACCCAGATAGGACGGCGCGTTGTCCAGGAGCAGGCGCAGAAAAAAGCGGAATCGATTCATCCGGTAAAGGGCTGGGTCGAGCGGCCGGTAACGGGCGGTGGTAATCTGGGCGTTGCGGGCGGGTGCGCTTTGGCGGAAATTCCCGCCAGGCGCCGAACCGCTCCCCGGACACGCGGCAAGCGGGAACGGGCGGCCGCGGCCGGGAGGGCCATCGCTCAGTCTAGCCGAAGCCCTGGGGGTTGACAACCGCGCTCCCGCCGCCGCCGCCCTCCAAATCCGCTCCCACGGGGCTGTCCATCGCTCCTGGGCTCGTCCGGGGGCGGGCCGCCTCGGGGCGTTCCCCATATATTCCGCCGCACCGCCGATGACCGAACCCATCCCGCTCGCCGTGCACCCGAGCGAATTCCCCCCGCGCGTCCGAGCCGCGGCGTTGGCCGCCCTGCGGGCGGGCCGGGTGCCCGGTATGCTGCTCTACCAATCGCCCGCTCAGGCAGAGCGCTGGCTGGCCTACCATCGGGCCTATTCTCCCTCGCGGGCCGACGGCGCGGTGCGGGCCCTCTACGGGGAAGCCTTCGCCGAGGCCGCCGGGCGCTACGCCGGTCAACCGCTGCGCTACGTCAGTCTGGGCTGCGGGGGCGGCGTGAAGGATCGCCAGTTTCTTGAGGCACGGCTCGAGGCACGGCTCGACCATTCGCTCGAAAATCGGCTTGAGCACCGCAGGGCAGGCTCCGCGCCCACCCCCGCCGATCCGCTGGAGGACCTCCGCCGCACCACCTATCTGCCCCTCGATGCCAGCCCGGCGCTGGTCATGGCGGCGGCCCTCGAGGTGCGGGGAGCCTTCCCGAAGCTCCCGATCCACCCCCTGGTGGCGGATC
>JAPUJL010000322.1 GCA_027296185.1 SAR324 cluster bacterium
CTCGAGGCGCTCGCTCGTTTCACGGACCCCGACGTTCCCTACACCCGCCGCGCCTTCACGCCACTCTACCGCGAGGCCCGCCTCTGGCTCGCGACCACGCCCGAAATGGAGTAGGGGAGAAAGATTCCTACCCGCGACAGAAAGATTGCCGCGCGGAATCTTTCGCTAAGCGGAGGGAGCCGCCGCGGGGCGAAACAGAGGGCCATACCCGGAGGCTTCGCGGCGGTCCGAACCGTCCGCTCCGGTTGAGGTGCAAACAAAAAGTCCCGGCCGTGACGCCCTCGTCACGGCCGGGACCGGAAAGTGGTGAATGAAACGCCCTTAGATGGGGCGAACGTTTTTCGCGGCCGGACCTTTGGGCCCCTCTTCAACCGAAAACTCGACGCTTTGCCCCTCACGGAGCGTGCGGAAGCCATCCATTTGAATCTCCGACTGGTGGCAGAAGCAGTCGCGCCCGCCGTCATCCGGAGTGACAAAGCCGTAGCCTTTGGTCTCGTTGAACCACTTCACTTTTCCGATCACGGTCTGCCCTATGCTGGCCATCCCAGCGGAAATGGAACCGGAAGCCGAGGGGAAATCGCCGGGATCGCGTTTTTCAAGAAGGCGCTTCCGGTTGCGGTGAGGAACTCACCAAACCATCCCTGCCACAAACCAGCACAAAAAGGCCCGCCCCGTCAACTCTCCGACTGGCGGAACGGCATTGCCGGGGAAGGGCCAAATTATCGATCGTTCCAGGATAAATCGGATTTCCTACCGCTGCGGGCGCCCATCGGTGAGGGCGTGCAGCACCTCCAGCACGTCGGCGGTCTCGCCATACGTCAGCGTTTGCCAGCCGCGGGCCCGGGCCGGTTTGAGGTTCATGCCCAGGTCGTCGACGAAGAAGAGTTCATCTCCCCTCAACCCGATTTTCTCCTCGGAATAGGCGTAAATCCGCTCCTCGGGTTTCCGCATGCCCACCTCGGAGGAGTCGATCACGGTGTCGAAGAGGGCATCCACGTTGATGCGGGCGCGCCAGGCGCTCCGCCATTCCCGGATGTTGTTGGTCAACAGAGCCGTGGGCATCGCCGCGTGAATCGCCTTCGCCGCCGCGACGATTTCGGCGCGGACGGGCATGCCGTGGTTGTCGCCCGGGTGGCTCATGAAGTTCCGCGCCCGATCGAGGCTGAGGGCGATCCCGGCCCCGCCCATGCGGCGGACCAGCTCCCCGGCGAAATCGTCCAGGGCCATCTCCCCCCGCTCCAGCCGGTCCCACCATCCCGGTTGGAGAAAGAGCTCGCGGCGCATGTCCGCCCAGGTCTCCTCGGTCAGCCCCAGGTCGATGCCGAACTGTTCGACGTTTTCCACGCCGCCGGCGAGGATCACCCCGCCGAGATCGAAGACCGCCGCCTTCACGCGGCTTGGGTCGATGCCATGAATCTTCATCGATGCGTCGCTAGCCCGAGGGTTCCGGCCCGGCGCCCGGGGGCTCGGGCCGAAGGGAAGATCACGTAGAGCACCAGATAGACCCCCACGCCGGTGACCGGCACGAGAGCCAGACCGGCAGCGTCCAGCGGGCGATTCGCCGGTGCCGGTCGAACCGGGAGCGCAGCGCCCTCACCAACGTGACCGCGGCCAGGGGCACCAGCGCCACAGCCAGCACGACATGGCTCACCAACAGCGTGTAGTAGAGGGGCACGGCCCAGAAGGGACCGGCGAACGCGGTGTGCAACTGCAGGATGGGGTAGGTCACGTAGGCACCAGGAACGGCGCCGAGGCCGTACTGGCCCCGATCATCAGCGCCCGGTGCACCTCGATCCGCCGGCGGCGGATGGCGAGGTACCCCGCACTCAGCAACAGCGCGGAAAGCCCGTTGAGCCCCGCGTTCACCGAGGGCAGACGCTAACGTCGAGCATGGCTTTCCTACGATTTGGGTGCGCGCACGGCCCAGACGGCGAGCCCGATCATGACGACGGTCACCCCCAGCAGGACCGACAGCGAAGTCCAATACCCCGGGTCGCCCAGCGCGGCCACTTCCTCCTGGGCGAACATGGCGCTGCGGAGCGAGGAGAGACCATAAGAGAGCGGATTCACGGCCATCACGACGCGGATCCACCCCGCGGCGCCGCTGGCCGGAAAGAAGGCCCCCGAGAGCATCCACATGGGAAAAAGCAGCAGGTTCATCACCGCGTGGAATCCCTGCACCGAATCCATCCGCCAGGCGAACAGGAAGCCTATGGCGCTCAGCATCGTCGCGATCAGCAGCAACTCCACCGCCACCACCGCCACCTGACCGAGGTCCAGGCTCACCCCGACCAGCGGCGCCAGGGGCAGAAGCAGCATCCCCTGCGCAAAGCCCAGGGTGGCGCCGCCCAGCACTTTGCCCAGGACGATCGCCAGCCGTGGCACCGGCGCCACCAGCACCCCCTGCAGAAATCCGGCGTTGCGGTCCTCGATGATGGATATCGAGGAGAAGATCGCCGTGAACAGGATCACCAGGAGGATCGCGCCGGGAAAGAAATAGGCCAGGTAGTCCATCCCCCCGTCCATGCCCGGCGGGCGGAACGAGGCACCGAAGCCCGAGCCGAACAGCACCCAGAACAGGATCGGAGCGCCGAGCGCGCCGATGATCCGGTTGCGCTGCCGCAGGAAGCGCAGCCATTCCCGCGCCAACAGGCTCCACACCGCGGGGATCAGCATCGAGGCGGGAGAGCGGCCGATCCAGATCTCGGCGTTCGGGCTCACGGCGTTCATGAGGCCTCCCCGCCGCCGTCCAGCCGCCGGCCGGTGCGAGCCAGGAAGACGTCCTCGAGGGTCGGGCGGCCCAGGGTCAAGGCGCGGATGCGCTCCGGAAAGGCCTCCAGCAGCTTCGCCGCCGCGCCCAGGCCGTCCGGGGTTTCGAGGCGCAGCCGGCCGTCGACCGCCGCGGCGGCCAGACCGAGCCGGTTCCGCACCGCTTCCGCCAGGGCCTCCGGTTCCGCCGCCTCGACGGTGAGTACGTCGCCGCCCACCTGCCGCCTGAGCGCCTCGGGCGTGTCCACGACCACCAGCTTTCCGCCGTCCAGCAGGGCCACGCGGTCGCATTGCTCCGCCTCGTCCATCAGATGGGTCGCGACCACCACCGTCAGTTCCCGCTCCGCCCGCAGGCGCTCGAGGACCCGCCAGAACTCCCGGCGCGCCGCGGGGTCCAGGCCCGACGAGGGCTCGTCCAGCAGCAGCACGGGCGGTCCCGGGAGCAGGCACTTGGCCAGCTCGACGCGCCGCTTGAGGCCGCCGGAGAGGGTTTCCACCCGCTCCCGGCGGCGCTCTTCCAGGCCGAAGAGCGCCAGCATCTCCGCCGCACGGTCGCGGAGGGCCGCCCCGCGCCACCCGAAGAGGAGCCCATGGAAGCGCAGGTTCTCCTGAACGGTGAGCTTGCCGTCCAGGCTGGGCGCCTGAAACACGACCCCGATCCGTCGGCGCACCGCGGCG
>JAPUJL010000323.1 GCA_027296185.1 SAR324 cluster bacterium
TCACCTACGAAGCGCCCTAAACCATGCTGCATTCGCGACTGTTCTGGGCGCTGGCCGTCTCCGCGGGCATCCATGCCGCGGCCCTTCACTGGGGCGGCCAGTGGATCGACCGCAGCGGGACCCCTGTCGCCGCATCCGAGCGGCTGCGCATGGCGCTCCGCATCGCCGTCACACCACCGTCTGAACCGCCGTCTGAACCGCCGTCTGAGACTCTGTCGATGGCGGCGCCCCCGCGTCCCACTGCCAAGCGGCCCACAACCAAGAATGCCGCGGCCCAGCCACCGGTGACCGGAGCGGTGCCCGTTGCGCAAGTCGCCCCCGAACCACGCCGGCAAATTCCCCTACGGCCAGCCCTGCGGGAGGAGGCGCGGCGGGAGCCACCCCTGACCGCGGAAGCGGCCGACTTCCGGCGGCCCGCGGCTCCGCGCACCCGCCCCAATCGTCCGGCGCCGCGGGCGGCGGAAGAGATGGTGGCGCGGCCCAACCCGCCAGAGCCGGAAGAGACGCTGGTCTACCCGGAGACCCCGGCCGACTACGCCGCGCTGGTCTCCTCGGTGCGGAGCCGCATCGATGGGACCAAGCGCTACCCCCGGCTGGCCCGCCGGGCCGGGTTCGAGGGACGGACGCTGTTGAAGTTCAAGATCCTGCCGGATGGCAGGGTTACCGAAATCCGCGTGCTCGAGACCAGCCAGTTTGAAATGCTGGACGAGGCTGCCATGCGTGCGGTGGAGCGTGCCGCACCGTTCCAGGAGGAAGGCCGGCAAATTCGAGGCAAATTTATCGAAGTGATCTTACCCGTTGTCTTTCAACTCCGTTGAAGTTCGGTTCGCGGCCTCCCGGGCATGTCCCGCCGGCGCCGCGCGCTGCCGGGCTCCCTTCATTTGCCCCTTGACCCGTCCCGCCCGCCGGGGGAGAATTTGCCGGCTTGCGGGCTCGCTCCGGAACCAGCCCTCAGATGAAACACAGGACCGGGCCGCCCGCCGCAATGCCCTGTCCCCTTACCGCAGATGGTCCCGGGAGCGATCCCGCCATCCGCCGATTCACCCCAACCGACCCGTCATGGCCAAGAAAAAATCCGCCAAAGCCGCCCGGAGAGCCGCCAAACGTGCCGCCGCAAGGGCCACCGAAGCCGCCGAGACCACGGAATCCGCCGCCGAGAAGACCGCCCCCCGGGACAAGAAGAAACGCCCCACGGGCCGGCCGCAGCGGGAGCGGCGGCGGGTGCCCAACTGGCCGGTGCTGATCCTGGCCGTGGCCGGCATGGCGCTGGCGGGATTTCTCACCGTCTCCACCTGGGTCGAGGCAGCCCTGCCCTACTGCGCCGAGGGTTCCGACTGCGACATCGTCCAGAGCAGCCGCTGGTCCACCGCATTAGGCCTGCCCGTGGCATTCTGGGGCTTCGCCGCCTATGGCGCGCTGGCCTGGATCGCCTACCGGGTGAAGGCTCTGGAAACCCACTGGAAGCTCTCCTGGACGATCGCCCTGGTGGGTCTAGCGGTGAGCGTCTATCTGAACGTGATTTCGATCACCGTGTTGGAAGCCACCTGTGCCTATTGCCTAGCCTCCCTGGGAATCATGGCCGCGATCTTCGCTGTGGTGGCCTTCCAGTCCCCGCGGGGCTTGGCGGAGTTCGCCTGGCCCTCGTGGCTGCTCCAGACCGGCGGCGTGGCGGCGGCGCTGATCGTGGGCATGCACCTGTACTTCAGCGGCGCGTTCGATCCCTCGTTGGGCGATGAAGATCCGTATCTACGGGCGCTGGCGATTCACCTCAACGACATCGACGCCAAGTTCTACGGCGCGTTCTGGTGCCCCAACTGCGACCGGCAGAAGCGCGAATTCCGCGCCTCGGCATCCCGCCTACCCTACATCGAGTGCAGCCCCGGGGGCCGGAACGCGCCCCAAGCCCCCGTCTGTGGGATCAACGGCGTCACCGTCTATCCGACCTGGGTGATCGATGGGCGCAAGTACGAGGGCTATCTCAGCGCCGACACCCTGGTGCTCCATTCCGGATTCTCCGCCGAAGCGGCCGGCGTATCCCGAAGCGGTAACGATTGACATTCTGGGCAATACTTCCTAGATTGGATGCTGTGGTGGAAGATTGCATGGAACGGCAAGCCGCCGTCTCGAAACAAACCAGCCGATATTCTTACTGGGAATTTCGCCAGAAGTGCGCATGGGCGCCGCTCTGGCCCTCGCCGATCTCACCCCACCTCCAACCGCAGCAGATCGACCAATGGACCCCTTTCCGCCCAGCCGATCCGGCAGGGCGCCGGCGTGTTCCCGCATCCGGGGGCAATGCCGGCCCAAAGCGTTGGGGACCAACGGCATCGGGACGATGTCACCCGCCCACGGGCGGAGCGCGATCTACCGCATTCATGGATTATCGATAGGAAACACGATGGGAACCAAACGAATGCTGATCAATGTGTACGAGGACGAAACTCGGATCGCATTGACAGACGATAGCGAGTTGCTCGACCTGCACGTCGAGCAGAGCACACGAGGCCGCACCGCGGGCAACATATACCGCGGCACGGTGGAGAAGGTGAATCCTTCCTTCCAGGCGGCCTTCATCGATTACGGCGAAAAGAAAAATGGGTTTCTCTCGCTGAGCGACCTCAACCCGACCTTTGCCCAGGGCCATAAAGACACGTCTCAGGGCCGGCCCCGCATCCAGTCCCTGCTCAAGCACGGACAATCCGTGATGGTGCAGGTGCTCAAGGAAGGCATGGGCGCCAAGGGCGCGGCCCTGAGCACCAACATCGCCATCCCCGGCCGCTATATGGTGCTCAACCCCTACAGCGACCGCACGGGCGTTTCGCGCAAGATTGACGAAAGCAAGGATCGCAGCCGGTTCAAGGAATTTCTCACGGGCCTGTCCGCCAGCGGCATGGGGGTGATCATCCGCACCGCCGGCCTGGACCGCTCCCTCACCGACCTGAAGCGCGACTTCACCGACCTGCGGCGGGAGTGGAAAACGATCCACGACCGCTACGAGCGCGCCGGCGGGCCCGCGCTGGTTTATCGAGAGCCCGATTCCGTCGTGCGGGTGCTGCGGGACTACTTCTCCGAGCAGGTGAAGGAAGTCTGGGTGGATTCGGCGGAGGTCTACCAGACGGCGCTGGAATACTTCAAGCGCGCCATGCCGAAGTTCCAGAAGCGGCTCAAGCTATACGTGGGCGAGCGCTCCCTGTTCTCCCTGTACCAGGTGGAGGAGCGGATCGAAGCGCTGGACTCGAGCAAGGTGTCCCTAAAGTCCGGCGGGTCGATCGTGATCGAGTCCACCGAGGCCTTGGTGTCGATCGACGTGAATTCGGGGCGCTCCAACCAGGAGTCCGACATCGAGGAGACCGCGCTGCGCACCAACCTGGAGGCAGCCGATGAGATCGCGCGCCAACTGCGCCTGCGCAACATGGGCGGGCTGATCGTCATCGACTTCATCGATATGGTGAAGAAGCCCAACCAGCGGAAAGTGGTGCAGGCCGTGGGCCAGGCCCTGAAGCACGACAAGGCCCGCAGCACCCTGGGCGAAATATCCCAGTTCGGCATGCTGGAGTTGAGCCGGCAGCGGATCGACATGGAACTCTCCCGCGGGCTTCGGGTGCCCTGCGCCAATTGCGGCGGCACCGGTCACGTGCCGACGGTGCAGGTGAGCGCCAACAACCTGCTGCGCAAATTGCGCGAAATGGCGGCCCAGGGATCCAGCGCGGTGATCAGCGGCATCCTACCCCTGGAGCACGCGGACTTCCTGCTCAACGAGCGGCGGGAAAGCCTCACCGAACTGGAGTTGGAATTCGGCATCCGGGTCCACCTGCGCGGCGATCCCAACATGCCCGCCGCCGAACCCCTGCGGTTGGTGGGAGAGGCGGGAGCCGAAGCGGCACCGGAGCAAGAATCCGGGGGCTTCCCGGAGCGGGCCAGCTCGGAAAGCAAGCCGGCCGAGGCAGGAGAAGGCGACCCGCGCAAGCGCCGCCGCCGCCGCCGCCGCGGCCGCTCCGGAGCGGACGCCGAGTTGGAAACGGCGGGCGAGCCGACAGCGGATTTGCCGCTGGAAGACCAGGAGCAAGACACAGAGCAGGACCCTGAGGCGCTCACCGCCGCGGATTTCGACGGC
>JAPUJL010000324.1 GCA_027296185.1 SAR324 cluster bacterium
CGCCTCGGCCACCACCTCGACCAGATGCTTGGGCTCGCGGCCCGTCGCGTGGCGAATCTGCTGGCGGCAGGAGACGCCGTCCGCCACGATCAGCGTGTCTTCCGGCGCCTCGCGCACGGCGGGGAGCAGCCGCTGCTCGCCGATGGCCATGGAGAGGGCGTACTTCTCCTTCTCGTAGCCGAAGGAGCCGGCCATTCCGCAGCAGCCGGAGGGAATCTCGCGGGTCTCCAGCCCCGGCACCGCCCGCAACACCTCCAGAGTGGGTGCCATGCCGACCAGGGATTTCTGGTGGCAATGGCCGTGCAGCAGGGCCTGCCGTGCCTTGCCGCTCCCGGCAGCGTTGCGGGGGAAGCTCAGCTTGCCCTCGGCGATGAGCCCCTCGAGGAACTCGTCGATGGTCGTGGCGGCTTCCGCCACTCGCTCGGCATCCTCGCCGGGCACCAGGTCCAGGTAGTCGTCCTTTAGGGTGAGGATGCAGGAGGGCTCCACCCCCACAATGGGGACGCCCGCCTCGGCATAGGGCTTAAGCACCGCCAGGTTGTGGAGGGCGGTGGCGCGGCCCTCCTCCAAAAACCCCTTCGAGATCATGGGGCGCCCGCAGCAACGCTTGTCCGGGAGGATCACGCGGAGCCCGGCGGCTTCCAGCACCGCCACCGCCGCCCGGCCCACCGAGGGATAGTTGTACTCCATGAACGTGTCGTGGAAGAGCACCACCGGCGGACGGGGGTCCTCACCGGCGGCGCCGGCTGCACCGCCGGCAGCGCCGTTGCGTCGGCGGAACCACGTGCTGAACCGCTCCCGGGCGAAGGGCGGCAGCGTGCGCTCGGGGGCCACTCCGATCAGCGAAAGGAGCGCCCGGTTGAGCGGATGGCCCAGCACCCAGTTGGAGACGGGAGCCGTGGCGCAGCCGATGCGGTTCAACCGCTCCACCTGCCCGAACAGCCGGGAGCGCAGGGGCACGCCGTGCTTGCGCTGGTACTGGTGCAGGAACTCGTACTTCAGCTTGGCCATATCCACCTTGGACGGGCACTCGGTCTTGCACGCCTTGCACTCCAGGCAGAGGTCCATCACCTCGTGCATGGCCTCGCTCGTGAAGGCGTCCGGCCCCAGCCGCCCGGAGATGACCCCGCGCAGGGCGTTGGCCCGCCCGCGGGTGGAGTGGCGGTCGTCGCGCGTGGCCTGGAAGGAGGGGCACATGGTGCCGTCCATCTTGCGGCACTGGCCGTTGCCGTTGCACATCTCGATGGCGAAATGGAATCCGCCGTGGCGGGAGAAATCGAACGTGGTCTCCAGGGGCGCGCGGGCGTAATCCTCTCCCAGCCGCAGATGCTCGGTGGGCGGGGGGCCGTCCACGATCTTGCCCGGGTTCATGCGGCCCTCGGGATCGAAGGCGGCCTTCACCGCCCGGAACGCCTCGTGCAATTTCTTCCCGAAGAATCGCTCGATCAGCCAGGAGCGGGCCAGCCCGTCCCCATGCTCGCCGGAGATGGTACCTCCGTGCTCGGCGACCAGGGAGGCCACCTCCTCGAAGATCGACATCATCTTCCCGATCCCGTCGCCCGTACGCAGGTCGATGAAGGGGCGGATGTGCAGGCAGCCCACCGAGGCGTGGCCGTAGTATCCGGCGTCGACACCGTGCCGGTCGATCACCTCCTTGAAGTCCCGCAGAAAGGCCGGCAGCCGCTCCGGCGGCACCGCCGTGTCCTCCACGAACGCCACGGGCTTGGCGTCGATGCGGGTGCCCATCAGCAGCCCCAGCCCCGACTTGCGCAGGTTCCACACCAGTTCCTGCTGGGCCGGTTCGGTGGCCCGCACGTGGGCATAGCCGATCTTCTCCGCCTTCAGCTCCCGCTCCAGGGCGTCCAGCTTCGGCACCAGCTCCGCCGGGGTATCGCCGTGGAACTCGACGATAATGATCGCGGCGGGCCGCCCCTCGATAAATCCCGTCTTGCCCCGGAAGACCGGAGAGGCCAGCGCCTCGCCGATAATGCGCTCGTCCACCAGCTCCATGGCCGAGGGGCCGTGGCGGAGGATCAGCTCGTTGCCGGCCACGGAATCGATCAGGTCGTCGAAGTGGATCACCAGCAGCGCCTTGGCCTTGGGTTTGGGGCAGATCTTCAGCTTCAGCGCCGTGGTGAGGGCCAGGGTGCCCTCGGAGCCCACCAGCAGGCTCGCCAGGTTGGGCGTGGGGCTCTTCAGCACCTCGTCCAGGTTGTAGCCGCTGACCCGCCGCAGGAGCTTGGGGAAGCGCCGCTCCACCTCCTCCCGGCTCTCCTCGGCCACGCGCAATACGTCGCGGTAGATGCGCCCCACCGCGCCGTCCTCTCGCAGCTTGGCCTCCAGCCCGGCGGCATCGAGGGGCCCGAAGGTGGCGAGGGTGGCGTCGGCGAGCACGGTCTTCGCCTCGATGACGTGATCGACCGTCTTGCCGTAAACCACCGAGCCCTTGCCCGCGGAGTTGTTGCCCGCCATGCCCCCGAGGGTGGCGCGGTTGCTGGTGGCCGTATCGGGTCCGAACAGGAAACCGTGAGGCGAGAGAAACTGGTTCAACTGGTCCTGCACCACGCCGGGCTGCACCCAGACCCAGCCCTCCTCGATGTTGAGCTCCAGCACCCGGTGGAAGTGTGTGCTGAAGTCGAGGATCAGCGCCTCGCCCACCGCCTGCCCGGCCAGGGCCGTTCCGCCGCCCCGGGGCAACACCGGCACCCCGAAGCGCGCCGCCTCCTCCATGGCCGCCAGCACGTCCTCCTCGTGCTTCGGCACCACCACCCCCAGCGGCTCCACCTGGAACATGCTGGCGTCGGTGGCGTAAAGCTGGCGGGTCATCGCGTCGAAACGCACCTCCCCGGCGATGCGGCCCTTGAGGGCCTGGGCCAATTCGTTCATGTGGGACGGCTCCGGATGACAGGGCCGCCGAACCTCTCGGGAGAAACGGCGGCTGACGTGGACTTACGGGACGATCGGGCCCACTAGGAAAGGCAAGTGCGGTTCAGCCGCCTGGACAAATGGGGTTCGAATCGCCCCGATATCCGCGCTCCGCTCACGGCTTGTGGCCCGCGGCGTAGAATGTTTCGCCCCCGATGTGAACCGCGCCGTCCGCCCCGGCGAACCGGCCCGCCTCCTCCTCCAGGGCCTTCCAGAATCGCTCCTGCTCGGCGGGCGGCTTATCGGCGAGCAGCCCCCGCACGGGGGCGGCCACGTCGCGGATGAATCGGGTG
>JAPUJL010000325.1 GCA_027296185.1 SAR324 cluster bacterium
CTGTTGGAACACCCTCTGCAGAGGGTTTTGTCAGACGCTCTAAATTGGATTAACGTGAACGGCCACGGTGAATTGCTCGGAAATCATATTCAGCCGACACTCCGTCGAGCGAATCTTCGAAAGAAGCCTGAGAGCGCCGGATGCTGTGAGAATAATTGAAGAGGGCGAAACGATCAGGACTTATCTCGACGACAGTCCTTATCCCAGTTTTCTCCCGCTGGGATTTATTGACGGTCGAGCGATTCACCTACTGGTGGCTCGCGACCCTAATACGCTACGGTGTATTGCGGTTACGATTTACCAGCCAGATCCAGACTTGTGGAACGTCGAGCACAAACGGAAGCGAGATTCATGAACTGCGTGATTTGCAAGCAAGGCGAAACCGTTCCAGGCAAGACCACGGTGACGCTCAATCGAGGTCCGACGACCGTGATTGTCAAGGACGTACCGGCCGAGGTGTGCAGGGACTGCGGAGAGTATTACCTCTCAGAGCCGGTGTCGGAATGGCTCTTGGAGCGGGCCGATCATGCCGCCGAAAGCGGAACGGAAGTGGAGATTCTCCGCTACGCCGCCTACGGCGGTCCCTATAGGGATTGCCGCCCTACTTCCCCGTGCGGTGGCCGGAGACGATCTTGTCGATGATGCCGCTGGTGGAGCGGTCTTCCTTGAGTGAGATGAGGCGCACCTCGCCGCCATATTCGGCGACCAACTCGTGGCCGACGACGGTCTCGACGGTGTAGTCGGCGCCCTTGGTGAGGATGTCCGGCCGGATGGCGCGGAGTAGCTCCAGGGGCGTATCCCCCTCGAACACCACCACGTAATCCACGAAGGACAAGGCGCCCAGGACATGGGCGCGGTCCGCCTCGCCGATCACGGGCCGGCCGGCGCCCTTGAGCCGGCGCACCGAATCGTCCGAGTTGATCCCCACGATCAGCGCGTCCCCCAGGCTCCGCGATTCCTGCAGGTACTGGATGTGGCCGGAATGGAGCAGGTCGAAGCAACCGTTGGTGAACACGATCCGCTTGCCTTCTGCGCGCAAGGCCTCGGCAACGGGGGCGATGTCGGCGGCGGTGTAAAGCCGGGGCAGCCCCTCGGCGGCATTGAGGATCTCGGCGGGAGAGACGGCCGCCGTGCCCAGCTTGCCCACGACGATTCCAGCCGCCACGTTGGCCGGCGCCACCGCATCGAAGAAGGGCTCCCCCGCGGCCATGAGGGCGCCCAGCACGCTGACGAAGGTATCCCCCGCGCCGGTGACGTCGTAGACCTCCCGCGCTTCGGCGGGGAAGAAGCGGTGCTCGCCCGCGCCATCCAGGGCCAGGACGCCCTGGGCGCCCCGGGTGACGCACAAGTGTGGCAAGGCGAGGGATTTCAGCAGCCGCCGTGCGGTGTCAAGGGTCTCCGCCTCGCCGTCCCGGTCGCCTTCCACGTGGGCCGCCGCGGCGGCCTCGTGGGCGTTTGGGGTGAGGCAGGTGGCGCCGCGGTACTTGGTATAATCCACTCCCTTGGGATCGACGATCAACGGCTTCCCGTGCTTCGCGGCCAGTTTGGCCAGACCGCCCATGAGCGGCTCGGTGACCAGCCCCTTGGCGTAATCGGAGACGACGATGCCCTGGTAGCCGGCGTGGGCGGATTCGAGCCGCTCCAGGAGACCCGCCGTGAGCTCGTCTGAAAGCGGCGCGGTGCGTTCCCAGTCCAACCGGATCATCTGCTGCTGCTGGGCCATCACCCGTACCTTCACGGTGGTGGGCCGGGAGGCATCGGTCAGCACCGCCGCGGTGTCCGCGCCCAGCGCCGCCAGACGCTCGGCGAGCTCCCGCCCGGGGGCATCGTCGCCGACCACGCCGCACACCGAGACCCCGCAGCCCAGGGCCGCGAGGTTGTGCGCCACGTTGGCCGCGCCGCCCAGGCGCACGTCCTCGCGCTCGATCCGCACCACGGGCACGGGCGCCTCGGGCGAGATGCGCTGCACGTCGCCCCACTGGTAGCGGTCGGCCATGAGGTCTCCCACGACCAGCACGCGGGTGTGGCGGAGCTTGCTCAACGCGTCGATCACGAGTGCCGTATCTCCCCGATCGGTGGGCCGGGCCGGCGATCCGCGCCGCTCGCCGCGAGGGGCGCGGTCTGGTACGATCCCGCTGCTAACGTATCGCCGCCCCGGTGCGGAAGCAACCGGCGCGCCGGCGTGCCGGCGATGGCAGATCGCCGGGGCCGGTCCATCCACCGGCCGGGCCACGCACCTGGACAGACGGTGACGATCCCATGATGACGCTGAACCATGGCTTGTCCGGCTACGTGTGCGGCCGGGTGGCCGCGCCCCTGATCCACCGCCGCTCGGGGTTGCCCGAGGGATTGCTGGCCTTCGGGTTTTTGCTGGGGGCGGCGCTGCCCGACGTGGATGCCCTGGCCAACGTGCTGGGCGCCCAGAGCTACTTCAGCGGCGCCTGGTACGGCCATCGCCACGCGTCCCACTCGATCGTGGGCACGTGGGTGCTGGCCCTGATCGCCGCGGCGCCACTGGCGCTGTGGGCCGTGCGCCGCCGGGAAATTCCCTGGCGCCGGGCGTATCCGTGGCTGGTGCTCTGCGCGTGGCTGGGTGGGCTGCTCCATATCGTCGGCGACTTGTTCACGCCCCGCTGGCCCTTGCCGATTTTCTGGCCGCTTCCGGGCGAATACGGGGCCTTCAGCCACATCGGCTGGTTTTCTCCCTTTCTGCTCTGGTTCTTCCTCGGGGTCCTTGCGCTGGAGGGGCTGATCCGCATCGCGGTGCGCTGGCCGTTACGCGCCGCCCGCTGGCAGGGGTTCGCGGTGTGGGGGCTGTATGCCTTCGCCGCATGGCGGTGGATCGACTACCTCGTCGACTCCCGCTACGTCTCGCCCACCCAGTGGGAGGCGTATCAGCACACCCTGCTGCCCGAGGCGATGATCGGTCCGGCGAGTGCCACCGTCCACG
>JAPUJL010000326.1 GCA_027296185.1 SAR324 cluster bacterium
CCTGAAACGGCCCGAGACGCCGGTTTGCGTCCACGGGCGATGAAGATTTCGACTGGCCCCGCCCGGATTCTTTACCGTCGCCGGGCCGGGTATGCCGGCATCCCCGCCGGCCGGGCCTTCCGTATCCTGCGCCGCGGCCCGGTGGATGGGCCTGCTTCAGCCTGTCGGCGATAGCATCGAGGCCGGCCTGGGCGTCGACGTGCTCCTGGTGGAGGCCCCGCCCTGCCCCTCGCTGGATTACACGGCTGCGGTCAGCTTGTCCAGGCAGGCGTTCCAGCCGTAGCGGTGCCGCTCGCGCTGTTCCCCATCGGGTAGTTGCTCGTGAGTGATGACCACCTCTGTCGTCTCGCCCCGGTCCACGAATTCCACGGTCACCAGCATCTCGTGGGGTTCCTCCGCGTCCTCCCAATTGAAGGTATAGACCAGGCGCTCCGGCGGCCGCACCTCCTGGTAGACCCCGAACAGGGCGATCAGATCCCCCTCCGGCGGCTGCATGCCGATGCGGTAGCGGCCGCCCACCCGTAGGTCCACCTCCGCCACCGGGGTCGTGTAGTCGTCGGGTGCAAACCACTTCTTCAATTCGGAGGGCTCCGTCCACGCCCGGAACACCTTCTCGCGGGGCGCGGAAATGGTGCGGCTGATATTCAGCGAAAGGGCCCCCTGCACGTTGGCTACCATGTGAACTCCTCCTGGTTTCCCAGCGGCGGACGGTGCGCCACCG
Organism: SAR324 cluster bacterium; assembly: GCA_027296185.1. Classification (GTDB taxonomy): domain Bacteria; phylum SAR324; class SAR324; order SAR324; family JACQKK01; genus JAPUJL01. The sequence goes on from JAPUJL010000326.1 coordinate 722, forward strand.
GAAGCCGGATGGCCGCCGGGCGGGGTGGATCATGGGACTGTCCCCATCGCGATCCGCCGGCGCGGCGAATTCGAGAGGCCGGCCCGGCAACACGCGCCGGCCGGTCCCCTATGCTACGATTGACCCTCACCCTGGAAGTGCTCTTCCAGGGCATCCAGCTTCGCGTCCCAAAATGCCCGGTGGCGCTCCAGCCATTCCGACGCCCGCTTCATGGGCCGGGCTTCCAGCCGGCAAATCTGGGCTCGGCCGGCGCGCCGCCGGGAAATCAGCCCCGCCTTTTCCAGCACCCGCAGATGTTTGGATACGGCGGGCAGGGAGATGGGGAACGGCTTGGCCAACTCGGAAACCGTGCAGGGCCGGCGCCCCAGGCGGTCCAGGATGGCGCGGCGCGTGGGATCGGCCAGCGCGGCGAAGGTCGTGTCCAGCGTTTGGAATTCATTCTTAACCATAGGGTTAAGATTATGCGTCTGGCGCCGGGGGGTCAACCCGGCCTGGGGTTAAGCTGGCCTGGAATTAAGCTGGGCGGCGGGCTTGCGGGGCCAGGAGGGCTTTCATAAGATTTTGCGCGGCAGCGCCGGAACGGCCTTCCGGCCGATAGCCGGGACCGATCGAACCTCCGCCGGTTGGCATCAACGGGTCTGGGATGAAACTCACTCCACCGAGCTGTCTTCTCGCCCTCCTGTTGGCTGGGAGCGCCCTGCCGTCCAAGGCTCCGGCGGAAACGCTGACCATCGCCTGTGGCGCGGTGGGCATCGAGTACCGCCTGTGCCGCGAGGGGGCCGAGGCCTGGGGCCGGCGCACGGGGCACCAGGTGCGTCTGGTGCAGAGCCCCAACCTCTCCAACAACCGCCTGGGCCTGTTCCAGCAGATGTTGGCGAGCGGCTCCAGCGACGTGGACGTGTTCCAGATCGACGTGATCTGGCCGGGCATCCTGGGCGCCCACCTGGTCGACCTGCGCCCCTATGTGGACAGCGAGCGCCTGGCCGGCCATTATCCCGCGCTGATCGCCAACAATACCGTCGGCGGCGAGCTCAAAGCCCTGCCCTGGTTCGTGGACGTGGGGCTGCTCTACTACCGCCGGGACCTGCTGGAGGCCCACGGCCTGGGCGTTCCCGAGACCTGGACGGCGCTGGGCGAGGCGGCGCGCACCGTTCTGGAGGCGGAGCGGGCGGCGGGCAACACCCGGCTGACCGGGTACGTATTCCAGGCCCGCGCCTACGAGGGGCTCACCTGCAACGCCCTGGAATGGATCGATAGCTTCGGCGGCGGGAGCGTGGTCGAGGCGGACGGCAGCATCAGCCTGAACAATCCCCAGGCCGTGCGGGCGCTGGAAACCGCCGCCGCATGGATCGGCTCGGTGGCGCCACGGGGTGTGCTCACCTACGGCGAGGAGGACGCGCGCGGCGTGTTCCAGTCCGGCAATGCCGTGTTCATGCGCAACTGGCCCTATGCCTGGGCCCTGCTCAACGGCGCCGACAGCCCCGTGCGCGGCCGGGTGGGCGTGACGTCTCTTCCCAGCGGAGGTGCCGGGGGGCGCCATTCGGCCACCCTGGGAGGCTGGGGCTTGGCCGTCTCCCGCTATTCCGAGCATCCCGCCCTGGCGGCGGACCTGATCGACCACCTGACCGGTCCGAAGGAACAGGCGCGGCGGGCCATCGCGGGCGCCTTCAATCCCACCTTGCCGGCGCTGTATCGCGATCCCGCGCTGCTCGCGGCCCAGCCGCTGCTGGCCGACCTGGCCCAGGCGGTGGAACGGGCCGTGGCCCGCCCATCGACCGTGACCGGGGAGCGCTACAACCGGGTCAGCACCATCTTTTGGAATGCCGTCCACGACACCCTCTCGGGCAAGGCGTCCGC
>JAPUJL010000327.1 GCA_027296185.1 SAR324 cluster bacterium
CGCTGCGTCAGCCGCCCGCCGCGCCCCGGTTTCGCCCCATGCCCGAGATTCCTTCCCACACCGACGTCGATCCGGCCCGGCCGTCGCTGCGCCCCACCATTCGGGGCACGCGGGGCATGGTCTCCTCTGGCCAGCACCTGGCGAGCCTGGCCGGGCTGCGCATGCTGGAGCGCGGCGGAAACGCGGTGGACGCCGGCGTGGCGGCTGGCATCTGCCTGGCCGTGGTGCAATCGGATCTGGTGAACTTCGGCGGCGTGGCGCCGATCCTGGTGTTCCAGGCGGAGACGGGCCGGGTGCATTCCATCGCCGGGCTGGGGCGCTGGCCCGGAGCGGCGACGGCGGCGTACTTCAGGGAGCGGCACGGCGGCCAGATTCCCGCGGGCGCCCTGTGCTCGGTGGTTCCCGCCGCTCCGGACGCTTGGGTGCGGGCGCTGCAGAGCTTCGGCACGGCGACCTTCGGCGAGGCGGCGGCGGAGGCCATCGCCCTGGCGGAGGAGGGGTTCCCCATGCACGAGTTCATGGCGAACAACCTCCGCGCCGATGCGGAGACCCTGAGTCAATGGCCCTCGTCGGCGGAGGTGTTCCTGCCCGCCGGCCGGCCGCCGGAGCCGGGGGAGCTGTTCCGCCAACCCGCCCTGGGCCGCACCCTCCGCCGCATGGCCGAGGCGGAGCGAAATCACGGGAACGCGGGACGCGAGGCGGCGCTGGAAGCGGCACGGCGCGAGTTTTACGAGGGCGCTATCGCGGCGGAGCTGCTCGACTTTCACCGCCGTCACGGCGGGATGCTGACCCCGGAAGACCTGGCCGCCTACCGCTCGAGCATCGAGGCGGCGCCATGCGTGGGCTTCCACGGCTACGACGTACACGGCTGCGGTGCCTGGTGCCAGGGGCCCACCCTGCTGGAGGCGCTGAACCTGCTGGAAGGGTTCGACCTGGCCGCCCTGGGTCACAATTCGGCGGCCTACGTTCATACCCTGACCGAGTGCTTCAAGCTGGCCTTCGCCGACCGGGAGGCGTTCATCGGCGATCCCGATTTCGTCGACGTCCCGTTGGAGGGGCTACTCTCGAAGGCATACGCCGAGGCGCGCCGGGGCCTCGTGGATCCGGAGCGGGCCTGGACGGAGATGCCGCCCGCGGGCGATCCCTGGGTCCACGAGCCGGCGCGGCGGCCGGCAGCCGGCGCGGTCCCGGCAAGCTCCGGGGAGACGGCGGGAACGCCCCTCTCCGCGGCAGGCGGGGAAACCCACGACGGCTGGGACACCAGCCACGTCTGCGCCATCGACCGCTGGGGCAACGCCTTCTCGGCCACGCCCAGCGACGCGCCGTTCAACACGCCCATCGTGCCCGGGCTGGGCATTATCGTCTCGGGGCGGGGCTCCCAGTCCTGGACGGAGGAGGAGCACCCAGCCTCCATCGCGCCGGGCAAGCGCCCCCGGCTCACGCCCAACCCGGCGATCGTGACGCGGAACGGGAAAGCTGTGATGGCCTTCGGCACCCCGGGGGGCGACGTGCAAATTCAGGTCATGGCCCAGGTGCTGCTCAACGTGCTGCTGTTCGGGATGGACCCCCAGGCGGCGGTGGAGGCACCCCGCTTCGCCACATACAATTACCCCAGCTCCTTCGCGCCCCACGCCACCGACAAAGGCCTGCTGCGCATGGAGGGGCGCCTGCCGGCATCCGTCCGCGAGCGGTTGGCGGCCCTGGGCAATACGATCGAGGTGTGGCCGGACTTCTCCTGGCGCGCCGGGGGCATCTGCGCCGCGTTGCGGAACGAGCGGACCGGCGTCCTGCTGGGCGCCGCCGACCCCCGCCGCGAGTGCTATGCGGTGGGTTGGTGACGGACGGCAACCGAACTTAACAACTGCAATCGGGGGTGTGTGGCCAAATCCAAGCGAGGCAACATGACCGACACTGAAACCCATGAAGCGGGCGCCGAAGCCCCACCCAAGAAGATCGTCAAGACCGACGCCGAATGGCGGGCGCAACTGACGCCGGAGCAGTACCACGTGGCGCGGGAGAAAGGCACCGAGCGCCCGTTCAGCAGCGGGTACCACGACGACAAGACGCCGGGCACCTACCGCTGCATCGGCTGCGGAGAGGCCCTGTTCGACTCCGCCACCAAGTTCGATTCGGGCACGGGCTGGCCCAGCTTCTGGCAGCCCATCGCCCGCGGCCGGGTTGCGGAGGAGACGGATCTGTCCGCCGGAATGGCGCGCACCGAGGTGCTGTGCAGCCGCTGCGATTCGCACCTGGGCCATGTCTTCGAGGACGGCCCGGCGCCGACCGGCCTGCGTTACTGCCTCAATTCCGCCGCCCTGGAATTGGAGCCCAGCGAGTGATTCTGCCAGTCCGGCGCCCCGCGCACCCGCCACACCCTTCGAGACACCCCGCTTCGCGGGGTTCCTCGGGGATTCGGGCTCAACACGCTCACGGGCCGACTGAAGCGCGATGACCCGCCACGCCGCGATCACCGGGGTCTACGACACGCCCGTGGGCAAGGTGCCGGGGGTGAGCTCCCTCGCCATGCAGGCCGATGCGGCACTGGGCGCCATTGCCCATTCCGGGCTCGACGCGGCGGAAATCGACGGGGTGCTCTGCGCCTATTCGATCGCCAGCCCCCACCCCATGCTGAGCTCGGTGGTCTGCGAGTACGTGGGACTGCAGCCCAGCTTCAGCGCGTCGATTCAGGCCGGCGGCGCCAGCGCGTGCGTGATGGTGACGCAGGCCGCGGCGCTGGTGGAGGCGGGCATGTGCCGGCACGTGCTGGCCGTGACCGGCGACAACCGGCTGAGCGGCATGACCCGCGATCAGGCGGTGGCGGTGCTCTCGGCCTTCGGCCACGTCCAGTTCGAGCAGCCCTACGGGATCAATATCCCCGCCGCCTACGCCCTGGTGGCGAAGCGTTACATGCACGAGTACGGCACCACGCCCGAGGAGCTGGCCGCCATCGCCGTCACCCACCGCAAGCACGCCGCGCTCAACGGCAAGGCCCACATGCAGGAGCCGATCACCGTCGAGGACGTCTGCAACTCCCGCCTGATCGCCGCGCCCCTGCGGCTACTGGACTGCTGCCTCATCTCCGACGGCGGCGCGGCGGTGGTGGTGAGCGCCCCGGATGCCGCGGCGGACCTGCCCGGCCCGGCGGTGGAAATCCTCGGCACCGGCCAGATGAACACCCACGAGCACATCATGGAGGCCCCGTCCCTCACCGACTTCGGCTGCAAGCAGTCCTCCGCCCAGGCCATGGGCCGCGCGGGGGTGAGCCACGGCGACTTCGACGTGGTGGAAATCTACGACTCCTTCACCATCACCCTGCTGATCGAGCTGGAGTCCATCGGCTTCTACGCCCGCGGCGAGGCGGGCCGGGCGGCCCAGGCGGGCGACCTGGAACTGGGCGGCAAGCTCCCCTGCAACACCCACGGCGGGCTGCTCTCCTATGCCCACTCCGGCGCGGCGGGGGGCATGTTCCACGTGGTCGAGGGGGTGCGCCAACTGCGCGGCGAGGCGGAGCGGCGGCAGGTAGCCGGCGCAAAGCTGGCCTTCGTCCATGGCGACGGCGGCATCCTCTCCGCCCACTGCTCCCTCGTGCTGGGGAGGGCCTGACCATGGACAAGCGTGTGCCCAAGCCCG
>JAPUJL010000328.1 GCA_027296185.1 SAR324 cluster bacterium
CGCGTTGCAGGCCCGTCGGCGTGTCGATCGCCAGGAGCCGGCCCTCATGGATTATTGCCACGCGCTGGCAGATCAGTGACACCTCGGCCAGAATGTGCGTGCTCATCATCACCGTGTGCGCCTGGCCGAATGAGCGGATCACCTCCCGCGTTTCCTGCACCTGGCCCGGGTCGAGCCCGATCGTGGGCTCGTCCAGCAGCAGCACATCCGGCTTGCCTAGGAGCGACTGGGCAAGTCCCACGCGCTGCCGGTATCCCTTCGAGAGCTTGTACACTTCGCTCCGGAACACGTCCTCCAGGCGGCAAGCCTGGGAGACGCGGTCGAGTTCCGCGGCAATTTCCGCGCGTGGGACGTTCTTGACCTTGGCGACGAAGCGCAGGTAGCCCGCCACGTCGAGCGTGTCGTAGAGCGGCGGATGCTCGGGCAGGTAGCCGATCCGCTTGGCGGCTTGCAGGTTTTGCGTGGCCATGTCGAACCCGGCCACGGTCACCGTGCCTCTGGTCGCGGTAGTGAACCCGGCGATCATGCGTAGCGTAGTCGTCTTTCCCGCACCGTTCGGGCCGAGAAAGCCGAGAATCTCACCCTGCTGCACTTCAAACGTCAGGTTCTCTACGACAATTTTGGAACCGTATCGCTTGGATACGGCTTCGAGCGAAATCATGAAGCAAAAATACCGCTGTGGGGGGAAGAACAAAAAATAGGGGGAGCCCTAACAGGACTCCCCCCATGGAACTTTCGAAAAGTCAGAATAGCTGTGTCTCCGCTACCGGATCCACTTGTTGTACAACCCACTACTGTACTGATTGGCGCTGTGGCCCATGACGAGCTCGGCGCCTTGCAGGTCGCGGATCAACTTCAGCCGGTCGATCGAGGCGAAGTACTGCTGCACCGAGAAGTTCAGCCCGGCCGGATAGCCTTCCAGATTTTCTTCCATCCAGATCGCATCGCCCGCGACGACCAGCGGGCCAGATTTCAGCTTCACGTACACCGAGGACGTGCCCAGCGTGTGGCCGCGCGTGTCCATCACCACCACGGAGCCGTCGCCGAAGACGTCATAGTCGCCGTTGAGCGGCGCCCAGTTGAATGCGTTGGTGCCCGCGTGGTCGGCGTCGACGAACGCCGGGCCGGCTTGAAATGGGGCCTGCCAGCGCGCCTGATAGATTTCATCCTGCTGCGCGAAGATAATCGCGTTTTCGAACATCTTCAGGTTGCCGGCGTGGTCCAGATGGGCGTGACTCATCACGTAAGCTTTCACGTCAGAGATCTTGTAGCCCAACTTCTTGAGCTGCATGTCGATCACGTCGGCGCGGGTTTGGCTCGGCTGAAGGAGGTCGCACATCCCTTCGGCCCAGTAACTCTTGCAACCGCCATCCGAGACAGCGATGTTGTTACCGGAGTCATACACGACCAGCCCTTTGGGGTGGTCGATGACGGCCATCATGATCGGGATCGTGATGTCGCGATCCTGGTCTTCAGGAAAAGAGGGAATCAGGACTCGGATACTGAAGGGACCTAAGGTCCCGCTCGACATCAGATATACGCCTCTCGCTGTTTGCGCGGAAGCGAACGACGCGCCCATGATACACGTCGCGACCAGCGAGGCCGCGATAATTGAAAACTTTTTCATGTCTAGATTCTCCAGAGAGTCGAGGTCCACCGCGCCGCGGCGCGGACCTAGTGTCGCCCCGTCGCAAAACATAAGGTCGGGAGCCCAGGGGATTCCTCTTATGACATTGTGATCGGACTGGCAAGAACAAACTGAGGGCGTGTAATCAAGTCCGCCAGGCGGCGCCCCCCTGGCTCGCGAGACCTGCGGTTGCTTCACCTTCCTTCGGCGGGGTGTGGTTCCAGCACGCCGGGGGCACCGTCGTCGCGCCAGGACCCTGCCCGCCGCTTCCGTCCAAAACCCACCGGCGCGGAAGCGGACCCGGAGCAGACAAAAGATCTGGACACGGTGATCGATTTCATCGCCCGGACGATTTACGACCGGCGCATTACGCCGACGGAGCCCCTGAGCGAGTACGGCTTGGCCGATCCGCCCATCGTCGTGATCTTCTATCCGCGAGCGCCGGATGGCTCGGTGGAGCCCAAGGCCCTGGCCATCCTCTATGTCGGCGATACCTTGCCGAGCACCTACGCGTACTACACGCGGGTACCGGGCGATTCCGACCTCACGATCATCCCCTTGTACCAGGTGAACTCCCTGATCAAGTTCGCCTTCGACATCGAACTCTCGCCACCGGGCCTGCGATTCTCCGACATTAACAGAGGCTGAGCAGCGGTTTTCCGGCCCACGGCCATATGGGGAAAGGGGCGTCCGATGCATGGGCGCCGCTGGCGGCGCGCGGTCCCGCGGTTGCGCGGCCCGGTGGGCTGGGATAGATTCAGCGCAATGAGCCGCCCCCGCCTCCCTCGTCCGATTATCCGTTCAGGCTTGAGCGCGCTGCGCTCCCCGGCGGTCTCCACGGGTTTCGCGCCGACCTGCCCGTCCGCGCGTGAAGTTTCGACGAACGGCTTCCCGCAGCGCGGATCATGACGTTCCTCGTCACCGGCAGCGCGGGATTCATCGGCAACGCCCTGGCGATGCGGCTCGTCGAGGAGGGCGAGCGGGTGGTGGGACTGGACAACCTCAATCCCTACTACGACGTCGACTTGAAGCGGGCGCGGCTGGCCCGGCTCTCGGATCGCGCGCGCTACACCCATGTGGAAGCGTCGCTGGAGGATCGGGAGGCGGTGAACGCACTGTTCGCCGAGCACCGCCCGGCCCGGGTGTATCACCTGGCCGCGCAGGCGGGGGTGCGCTACTCCCTGACCAATCCTCATGCTTACGTGAACAGCAACGTGTTGGGGTTCCTGAATATTTTGGAGGCTTGCCGGGACCAGGGAGTGGAGCATCTGATCTTCGCCTCCAGCAGCTCGGTCTATGGCGCCAATACCAAGATGCCTTTTTCGGAGCACGATCCGGCCGATCACCCCGTGAGCCTCTATGCCGCCACCAAGAAGGCCAACGAGCTGATGGCCCATGCCTACAGCCACCTCTACGGCGTTCCGGCGACCGGCCTGCGCTTCTTCACGGTGTATGGGCCCTGGGGGCGGCCGGACATGGTGCTGTTTCTGTTTTCCCAGGCCATTCTGGCGGGTGAGCCGATCAAGGTGTTCAACCGCGGGAACATGCGGCGCGACTTCACCTTCATCGACGATGTGATCGAGGGTGTCGTCCGGGTGGGCGCCCGGCCGCCCGAGCCCAGCGAGACGGCGCCGGGAGAGGCCCTGGACCCCGCCCGCAGCCATGCGCCCTACCGGCTGTACAACATCGGCAATAACAATCCCGTGGAGCTGGAACGGTTCATCGAGGTGCTCGAGCGCAAGCTGGGGCGCGAAGCCCGGCGGGAGTTGCTGCCGATTCAGCCCGGGGACGTGCCGGCCACCTTCGCCGACGTCTCCGACCTGGAGCGTGACGTGGGTTTCCGGCCCGCCACTGCGATCGAGGAGGGCGTCTCGCGCTTCGTGGATTGGTATCGAGAGTACTACCAGGTATGAGCCACGGCAGAACCATCTCCTTGCTGGGCCTCGGCTACGTGGGCCTGCCCGTCGCGGTGGCCTTCGGCCGGAAGCAGCGCGTGGTGGGCTTCGACCTCGACCCGCGGCGCATCGCCGAACTGCGCGAGGGCCGGGACCATACAGGGGAAGTGGCCTCGGAGCAGTTGCAAGCCGCCGACGTTTTGTACACAGACGATCCGGAGGCGTTGCGGGAGGCGGACTTCCATATCGTCGCCGTTCCCACGCCCATCGATAGGGAGCAGCGGCCCGATCTGAGCGCGTTGACGGGGGCCTCGGAACTGCTCGGTCCACGGCTGAGCAAGGGCGATATCGTGGTCTACGAATCCACGGTTTACCCGGGCGTCACGGAAGAGATCTGCCAGCCGATCCTGGAACGCAGCAGCGGACTGAAGGGGGGCGAGGAATTCTATCTCGGCTATTCACCGGAGCGAATCAACCCGGGGGACCCGGAGCACGGATTCACGCGGATCACCAAAGTCGTCTCGGCCCAGGACCCGCGGACGCTGGACGTGGTGGCCGCCGTCTACGCCAGCGTGGTCGAGGCGGGGGTCTTCCGCGCCGCGGACATCCGGACCGCCGAGGCGGCGAAGGTGATCGAGAATACCCAGCGGGACCTCAACATCGCGCTGGTCAACGAGCTGTCGATGATCTTCGAGCGGATGGGGATCGACACTCACGACGTGCTGGCCGCCGCCCGCACCAAGTGGAACTTTTTGCCCTTCACCCCGGGCCTCGTGGGCGGCCATTGCATCGGCGTCGACCCCTACTACCTTACCTACAAGGCGGAGCAGGTCGGATACCACCCGGAAATGATTCTGGCCGGGCGCCGCATCAACGACGGCATGGGCCGCCGCGTGGCCGCCGCCGTGATCGAGGGGCTCGCCGAGAGCGGGCGGGGCGCCGGCGGCTCCACGGTGGCGATCCTGGGGCTGACCTTCAAGGAGGACGTGCCCGACCTGCGCAACACCCAGGTCGTCGACATCGCGCGGGATTTGGAGCGGGCGGGGGCGGGCGTGCGCATTCACGACCCGCTGGCCCTGCCCGAGCAGGCCCGCAGCGAGTGCGGGCTGGATCTCGTGTCCCTCGAGGAGTTGGGACCCGCCGATGCGGTGGTGGTGGCGGTGGCCCACCGGGCGTACCGCGAGGGCGGGTGGCCCCTGGTGCAGGGGATTTTGCGCAACGGCGCGGGGCAGGTGGCCGACGTGCGCGCCATCCTGGACAAGGCGCGGGTTCCGGCCGGGTGCCGGTTATGGCGCCTGTGAACCTTGAGCTTCTCCAGGAGCGGTCTATAAAGAAGGTTTGAGTGCCGGGTGCCGCTAATTGGGCGCCCCGCCCCGCACAACCGGTGCACGGTTAGCCAATTGTCGAGACCTATGGCTTCGGGCGGCAGACGTGCTAAAACCTCGGGCTCCATCGAAAATTCGGAATTCAGGGATCGCACTCGAGGGAGCAGGCAACGTTCTTGCACCGACGGTTGGCGTGGCATGGAGCATAGGCACGCATGGATCGCGAAACCGGGAGAATCCCGCGCCCGCCGATCAGCCGGACGGCCGTAACGTCCGGTGCGGCAGGCACCTGGAACCATCCCGGAAGCGCCGAGCACTACACCCCGTAGGTACCACGAGGATGAAATGACTATCCCCGAAATCGTCTTGTCCGAAGAGGATTTGGACGCCCTGGACGAAATGAAAGCCAAGGCCGACGCGTCACGGACGGCGCAGAAATCCCAGAAGCGCTCCGGCATGCCGGAGCTTGGGGACGACGAGCTGGACGTTTCCGCTATCGACGAGTAAATACCGCCGTTTCGTTCGGTGAGAGCGGTGCCATCGGTCATCGCCCGCCCCGAACATGTGCCCCCATCCGGCCGGTTTCTCCTGGCGGGGGCCTCCGGATTCCTTATCCTTCCATGAGTCCGCCGCCTGCAGGCGGCGGTCAGGGCCACTCCCGCGCGCCACGGGCGCCGCCGTCGTTTCCGCGATCGGGATCGACACTCCCGATCGAATCCGGCGGGCCGGATTTTGGTATCGGTCCACCGAATTCCAGCGGCCCCGGGCGGTCCGGGCAAATTATTTGGGCATCGCGACGCCCGGATCGGGCAGGCGCTCCACGCGCACCGCGCAGAACTTGAACGCGGGGATCTTGCCGATCGGGTCGATGGCGTCGATGGTGAGCACGTTCGCGGCGGCTTCGCGAAAGTGGAAGGGAATGAACAGCGAGCCCCGGCGGGTGCTATCCCGCACCCGCGCCCGCAGGACGATCTCGCCGCGCCGGGAGGCCACCCGCACCCAATCGCCCTCGTTCACGTTGGATGCCCGGGCGTCCTCCGGGTGTAGCTCCACGAATGCTTCCGGTTCGATGGCATCGAGGGCCTGGGAGCGGCGGGTCATCACTCCCGTGTGCCAGTGCTCCAGGAGCCGTCCGGTGTTGAGCACCAGCGGATACTCGCCCCCGGGAAGCTCCGCCGGGTCGGCGATTTCGGCCGGCACGAAGCGCCCCTTGCCCCGGGGAAAGCTTTCGGAGAAGACGATCGGCTCGCCCTCCGAGCGTTCCGGGTCCGGGCAGGGGTACCACTTGCCCCGCGCTCCCAGGGATGCGTGGGTAAGGTTGGCGTAGCTCTCCCCGCAGCTTGCGAATTCCTCGAACACCGCCTCCACCGAGTCGTAGCGCATGGGATACCCGATCCGTTCCGCGATCTCGCAGATCAGCTCCCAATCCTGCCGGGCCTGACCGGGGGGCTGGAGGGCCGGGTGGCCGATTTGCACGCGGCGGTCGGTGTTGGTGTAGGTGCCCGTTTTTTCCAGAAAGGAGCTGGCGGGCAGGATCACATCGGCGAACTCGGCGGTTTCGGTGAGGAATATTTCCTGCACGGCCAGGAACTCCAGATTGGCCAGCGCCCGGCGCACCTTGTTGGTGTTCGGATCGGAGAGGAAGGGATTCTCGCCGACGACGTACATCCCCTTGACTTCGCCCTCGAGCGCACCCTTCATCATCTCGGTGACCGTGAGCCCGGTCTTCTCCGGCAGAGGCACGCCCCACAGCCGCTCGAA
>JAPUJL010000329.1 GCA_027296185.1 SAR324 cluster bacterium
GCGCGGCGCCAAACTCCGCGATCCCAAGCCGCGAAGCGCAAGAGGAGCAGCACCGCATGAAAACCATCGAGATCATGGGCTACAAGGAAACCATCATCGAGCGGTCCGATTATCCCCCCGACAAGATCAAGGACATTCTGAACGACGAGGTCACCGGGATCCTGGGCTATGGGCCCCAGGGGCGGGGGCAGGGGCTGAACATGCGCGACCAGGGCTTCAACGTCCTGCTGGGGCTGCGCAAGGGGCGCAGCTGGGACAAGGCCCTCGAGGACGGCTGGGAGCCCCGCAAGAACTTGTTCGAAATGGAAGAGGTCTGCCGCAAGGCGACGATCATCCAGTACCTGCTCTCCGACGCGGGCCAGATTGCCGCCTGGCCCATGGTGAAGAGCTGCCTCAACGCGGGCGACGCGCTGTACTTCTCCCATGGCTTCGGCATCGTGTTCCGGGAGCAGACCAACATCGTCCCGCCGCCCAACGTGGACGTCATGTTGGTCGCGCCCAAAGGGAGCGGGCTTTCCGTGCGCCGCCTGTTCGAGGCGGGTACCGGAATCAACGCCTCCTTTGCGGTGCATCAGGACTATACCGGCCGCGCCAAGGAGCGCTGCCTGGCCACCGCCTTCGCCATCGGCTCGGGCCACGTGTTCGAGACGACCTTCGAGCACGAGGTGACCAGCGACCTCACCGGCGAGCGCTGCGTGCTGATGGGACTCATCGAGGGAGCCTTCCGCGCCCAGTTCAAGGTGCTGCGGGCCCACGGCCATTCGCCCTCCGAGGCCTTCAACGAGACGGTCGAGGAGGCCCTGCAGAGCCTCTACCCCCTGATCAACGAGAACGGCATGGACTGGATGTACGCCAATTGCTCCACCACGGCCCAGCGCGGGGCGCTGGATTGGGCGCCGCGCTTCGAGGAGGCACTGACCCCGATCATCGAGGAGTGCTACGACCGGGTGCGCTCCGGCAAGGAATCCCAGATCGCCATCGACTCCAACTCCCAGGAGGATTACCGGGAGAAGCTGGACCGGGAGCTCAAGGCGGTGGACGAGTCCGAGCTGTGGACCGCCGGGCGCGCGCTGCGCCCCCTGCGGCCCGGCGGATAGAGCCGGCGCCCCGTTCGCCAATTCTCGCCGGCGGCGCGGCTCGCGAACGGCGCCGATCCACGCCGGAGCCGCTTCCCGCGGAACGAGGCCCACCCCGAAACGGTTCTGTAAGGCGCCATGCCGTCTCACGATTCCCAAGCCCACGATCCCGGAACGGTCGCGGCACGCCTGACGGCGTTGCGGCGGCTGATGGCCGAGCACAATCTGGACGCCTACCTGGTTCCCTCCGCCGACGAGCACCAGAACGAGTATACGCCGCCCTACAAGCGCCGCCGGGAGGCGATCAGCGGCTTCAGGGGCTCGGCGGGCGACGTGGCGGTGTGCGCCGGGGAGGCGCACCTGTTCGTCGACTCCCGTTACCACCTGCAAGCGGGCGAGGAGACCGACCCGGCGCTGTTCCGGGTGCACCGGATCGGCCTGGACGGCGAGCAGGAGTTGGCGGAGTGGCTCCGCGCCGCGGCGCCGGGAAGGGTGGGCTTCGATCCCTTCGTGACGAGCCTTGGCGTCCACGAGCGCATGGGCGAGGCGCTGAAGGAAGGGGGCGGCGAGCTGGTGCCGGTGGAAGGAAACCTGGTGGACCGGGTCTGGGCCGAGCGGCCCCCGTCGCCCAGGCAGCCGGTCTACGGCTTGCCCGACGCCCTCACCGGCGAAACCGCGGCCGACAAGCTGACGCGGGTGCGGGAGGCCATGGCCGAACGGGACGTGGGTGCGCTGGTGCTCTCCAAGTTGGACGAGGTGGCCTGGCTCACCAATCTCCGGGGCGCGGACATCCCTTACAATCCGGTGTTCGAAAGTTACCTGATCGTCGAGCGGAAGCGGGTCTCCTGCTTCACCGACGATCCCCTCCTGCCCGAAGCCCGCGAGGCCCTGGGCGGCGCGGTGGAGTTCCACCCGTTGGCCGAGTTTCCGGAGCGTGTGCGCGCGCTGGCGGAGGAGGCCGACGGCGGCAAGCTCTGGCTGGATCGCGCGGGCACGGCCATGGGCACCCGCGCCCTGGCCGGGAGCGCGGAGTTGGTGGACGAGGCGCCCAATCCCGTGACGCGCATGAAGGCGCTCAAAAACCCCGTGGAGATCGTCACCAGCCGCGAGGCTCATCTGTGCTCGGGGGCGGCAAAGGTGCGGAGCTTCTCCCGGCTCAAGGCCATGCTGGAGGAGGGCATCGCGGTCAGCGAGGCGGGCTATGCGGAGCTGCTCGAGGAGGAGTACGCGCGGGAGGAGGGGTTCGCCGATCTGAGCTTCACCACCATCTCGGCCTTCGCGGAAAACGGCGCGGTCGTGCACTACGGCCAACCGGACGCCGGTAAGCGGCTGACGCCGGGCGGGTTGCTGTTGGTGGATTCGGGCATTCAGCTCCGCGGCGCCACCACGGACGACACGCGCACCATCGCCATCGGCGAGCCCACCGGGGAACAGCGGCGGCGCTACACCGACGTCCTGCGCGGCCACATCCGCCTGGCGATGCAGATGTTCCCCCAGGGCACCACCGGCCAGATGCTCGATACCCTGGCCCGCACGGCCCTGTGGAACGAGGGGCTGGACTATGGCCACGGCACCGGCCACGGCGTGGGCGCCTTCCTCAACGTGCACGAGGGGCCGGCCAGCGTCAGCGCGCGGGGCACGGTACCCCTGGAGCCGGGCATGATCCTCTCCAACGAGCCGGGCTATTACCGCGCGGGATGGGGCGGCATCCGGCTGGAAAACCTCTACGTGGTCGAGGAGGCCCTGGGCTTTCCCACCCACCCCGCGGGCAAGCGCTGGCTGCGCTTCTCGCCGCTCACGACGATTCCGTTCCACCGGGAGCTGATCGACTGGGAACGGCTGGCCAACGAGGAGCGGGATTGGCTGAGGGATTATCACCGGCTGGTGTGGGATTCCCTCGCCGACCGGCTCGAGGAGCCGCACCGCATCTGGCTCCGCGAGGCGTGCCGCCTGCCGGGCTTGGATTTGGAGTAACTCGGGAGGCCAGTGGAACGGAATCGCCCCGCGGGAGCTGGGTTGCTCTGCGGGAGCTGGGTTGCCCTGCGGGAGCTGAACCGCCCGGAGCGGGGATTGAATTCGAGGGGCCGGGGGTCGTATAACCGGAGCGGTCGATCGAAGTCCCCCCCGATCCGGACCCCATGGATTTCCTCAACTTGTTGTTCGTTTACGGAACCCTGCGCCGCGGGCTCGGTGGCACCTCACGAGCGGCTCTGGAGCGGCATGCCCGTTGGGAGGGGCGGGGCCGGCTGGCCGGAAGGCTGTTCATGGCCGAGGGCTACCCGGCAGCCGTGGCGGCGCCCGCGGGGAGCCAGTGGGTCGTGGGAGACCTCTATCGGGTGTGGCGCCCCGCTTCGCTGTTTGCAGTGTTGGACCGGTACGAGGATGCTCATTTGAGTGGCCCGGCCGATCGTCCGTCCGATCGCGCGACCGATCGCCCACCTGATCGTCCGGCCCTGGGGGAGTACCGGCGGGAGCGGCACCGGATCGCCGCCGAAGACGGCTCGCGCCGCCTGGCCTGGGTGTACCTGGACAACGGCAGCGTCGAGGGCCTGACCCCCATCGCTTCGGGCGATTTCTTGCATTGCGATCTACCCATGC
>JAPUJL010000033.1 GCA_027296185.1 SAR324 cluster bacterium
CCTCTTCCTCCCGCTCGAAGCGGGTGTCGCGGAGGGGGGTGAGGATTTGCAGACGGAAGTTCTCGTAGAAGTCGGCGCGCCCCTGGCGCTGGGCCTCGCGGTGCTCGGTGTGCTCCCGCCAGGCGGCGACGGCTTCCTCCGACTCGAACTCGCCCAGAGCCAGCCGCTCCCCGTCGGCGGCGGTAAAGGTCTTGAAGGAGATGAAGCCCGGCATGGCAGAGACCAGGCGCTCCATGCGCTCGGCTATCCGGGGGTAATCCTCCCCGGCATCCTCGCGCAACCGCGAACGAAAGACCACCACCATCGCAATCGCTCCTGGCCGCCCGGGGGGTGGACCCCCGGCCCGCCCCGGCGTTTGTTTTTTACATGCCGCGGGAACCCATGCTAGGGTTCCTGGCGTTGCACTTGGGGAAGCAACGTGGAGGCTATCATGGATTTGGAAGCGGCGATCGATTCCATCTGGGAGTGCTGCGAGCAGGGAATTCACTATCCCGCCGAATGGAAGGGGAAGCTCTCACTGGACGACGCCTATCGCATCCAACTGGGCATTCTGCAGCGCCATCTGGACGCGGGGCAAAGGCAGGTGGGGTGGAAGGTCGGCCTCACCTCCCAGGCCATGCGGGAACAACAGCGGGTGAAGGAGCCGGTCTTCGCTTTCTTCCTGGAGGAGGCGGCCCAGGATTCCGGGACGGTGTTCGCGTTCGACGACCTGATTCAGCCGGCCTTCGAGAACGAGCTGTGCCTGACCGTCGGCACCACCCTCCAGGGACCCGGTGTCACCGATGCGCAGGCCCGTGCCGCTATTTCCGGCGTCGCGCCGAGCCTGGAGGTGCCCGAGCGGCGGGGGGAGTTCGGCGCCGACATCGCCATGGACATCGCCGACGACGCCCAAGCCAAGTACTTCGTGACGGGGGCGGAGACCCGCCCCGTACCGGAGGGCCTCGATTTGAGCCTGACGACGGTTGAGGTGTTCATCAACGGGGAATCCGTGGACCGGGCCGACGGCTCGGCGGTGATGGGCAACCCGGCCAATTCGGTGGCGTGGCTGGCCAACAAGCTCTCCGAGTTCGGGCTGGTGCTCGAATCGGGGATGCGCGTGATGTCCGGCTCGTTCACCAAGCAGTACGCCATCGGGCAGGGCGACCACATCGAATCCCGTTTCGAGCCCTTCGGCACCGTCGAGGCGCAATTTCAATAACCGCAATGGCCGCGGGCTGTGGGGCGCTCGCACGCCGCCGGGTTCCGGCGTCAGGGAGGAGGAGAGCAGCCATGAACGTTGAACGGACCATCGAAGCGATTTGGATTTCCCATCGGGCCGGCAACCACTTCCCCGAGGAGTGGCGCGGCAAGATCGGCCTGGAGGACGCCTACCGCGTTCAACAGGGTCTGCTCGGGCGGCACGTGGCCGACGGGTCGAGCCAGTCGGGGTGGAAGGTGGGGCTCACCGCCGACGCCGTGCGCGACCTGTTCGGCGCCAAGGCACCGGTGTTCGGGTACCTGCTCGCCGGAAACGCCTACGCGTCGAGCCACAGCTTCGACTTCGATGCGCTTCCACCCCCCTCGGTGGAATCGGAGGTCATCATGACCCTCGGCCAGGACCTCGCCGGCCCGGGCGTTACCGCGGAGCAGGCCCGCGCGGCGGTGAAAGAGATCGCCCCGGCCTTCGAGATCATTGCCAACCGCGGCGGCGACCTGCGCACGGACCTGAGCCTCGGCCTGGTGGACAACGTGATGCAGGCGGCCTATGTGACCGGCGAGGCTCGGGCCCCCGCGGCGGATTTGGACTACGGCGAAATCCGCGTCGAGGTGGAGATCAACGGCAAGCTGGCGGAAAACGTGCTGGGGCGGGAGGCGATGGACAATCCCCTCGACTCCCTGGCCTGGCTGGCCAACGCCGTGGCCGATTACGGGCTGTCCCTCAAGGCGGGCCAGCAGGTGCTCACAGGCTCCTTCACCAAACCCATTCCGGTGAGCAAGGGCGACCGGTTCGAAAGCAAGTTCTCCGGCCTGGGTTCCGTCAGCGCAACCTTTGCCTGAGCGCGGCCACCGGCTGCAGTCTCCGTTCCGCAATGGCGGTTCCTGTCCGGCGCGAGCGGCACAGGAGAAACGGCCGGCGGCGCCCCGGCGGGCACCGGTTCGCCAAGACCTACCCTTCGAATTTTGTCACGGGACGGCCCTGGGGCCGGATCAGGAAGGGGCGGCGGACCGGATTGCGCCGGACCGCCGCCTGGGGGGGTGTTGCGAATAGGGTCTTACGAGTCGTCGCCCGGCGCGGTACGGCCACCGACCGCGGTATTCGTCCGCAGGGCATCCAACTCACGCCGCGCCTTGCGGCCCACCGTGGAATCCGGGAAGCGGGCCGTCACGTTTCCGAAGTAGTACCTGGCGCGGCGGGTATCCTCCCGGGTCAGGTAAATCTGAGCGATGCGGTAGATGGCGTCGGGGGTCTTGAATCCTTCCAACGTGCTGCGGTGCTCGTACCGGCGCAGCACTTGGCGGTAGGCGGTTTCCGCTTGTTCGTACTGCTTCAGCTGGAAGTAGGATTCCCCGATCCAGAACTGGGCGTTGTCGCTGTGGTTGTCCTCGCCGAAGCGGGAAAGGAAGTCGCTATAAGTGCGGATCGAGGCGTCGTAGTTGCCGCGGGCGAAGCGCGCGAAGCCCTTCTCGTAAAGCGGCTTGGCCTCCGGAATGGCTCGCAATATCTGGGGCTGGGCCGGGGGTATCAGGTCCGGGTCGTCCAGCGTGGCGGAATCGTCCTGTGCCGTGGCCATCGCGGCGGGGATAGGCGCCGAGGAGGGCCATTCGGGCGGCGTCGGCTGTAGGGTATCCAGGGCGTTGGCCCGGGAACCCCGGGGCGCCTCGGCCGCCGCGGCGCGAGCCGTCCCATTGTCCATGGGCGTCGTGCCGGCTTCGTCCCAAGTGGTCATGGGCTCGGTTCCCGCCGGTGCCTGGGTGGGAGGCGGCAGCCTCCGCACCGGCGCGGACTCCTCGGTAAGGGCCGCTTGCGCCGCGCAGGGCTGGGCGGTGGGCGTCTCCATGGGCGTCCCAACGGACGTCCCAATGGGCATCGCCGTGGCGGCCCCGGTCTCCCGAGAGACATCCCGCTCGCCACGCCCCATGGATTCGGTGAGGGAGCGAGCCACCGATTGTTCCAACAGGTCGAAATTGGTCTCCATCATCTCGCGGAACCGCTGCTGCTCTTCCCGTTCCTGGGCCAACTGCTCCGAGAGGGCGTCGACTTTGGCGTCGGATTCCGCCTGCCGGATGCGCAGCCGCGCATTGTCCCGCTTGAGCGCGTCCAGTTTCTCCGCCGCGGCGCTTCCCGCGGGCATGGCGGCCACCGAGTCTCCGGATTCGGAATCGCCCGTCAGCGCGGCGTCGCCGCCGCCACTGGCCACCGTCTCCCCCGTATCGGCGGAATCGGGGTCTTGGTAGCGCGACCCGGTCGAGGGATCGACCAGGGCGCTACATCCGGCCATCGTCAGGATCAGCGCGCACACCAGGGCGGCGTGGGTCATCGTTTTCGCGGTCATGGATCGTCCCCTTCGTCTGGTGACGGTTCGGTGCGGATGAGAGTCCTCCGGGAACCATCCAAGCAATATGTAGACCGCGCAGTGGGACGGGCAGATTTTTCGTGCGGGAAACCCGCCAGGCCGCCGAATGGAAGGGGAAGCGTAGCCGGCGTGGGGCGAACCGATCCGGCTCCGGGCAGCCGTTGGGGGGCTCGGCTCCCGGCGAACGATCGGGAAAGGAATTGCTGGGTGCGGCGGCTACAGGAAGATCAGCGTC
>JAPUJL010000330.1 GCA_027296185.1 SAR324 cluster bacterium
GAGGCGATCGACGGGGGTATCGATGAAGCCATCGACGAGGATGAGGGTCCTCTGTTCTTCGACGATGAGGCCGAAAGTGGGGCCGAAGGCGGAGCCGGCCTTCTGGCGGGCGGCGAAAGGAGCGGGGCGGCCGCCGTTCCGGAAGCGGGCAAGGGGCCGGTCTGTACCGGCGACGTGTTCCGCAAGCCCCTGGCCGAATGGCGCCGGGAGACGCGCCGGGCCGCAGCGGAGGCCTACGCCGGCATGCGGACGGACGCGCTGCTGGTGGGGGACCTGATCTCCCGGGATGCCCGCACCTTCGGGGTAGTGCTCCGGTTCGCCGATGCGGAGGCTCCGGCGACGCAGGCGGTGCAGGAGGCCATCGCCGGGATCGCCGAGGAGATGAACCGGCAAGGCTATCCCACCCATTTCATGGGGCAGTCCCGCCAGCAGTACGAGGCCTCCACCAATCTTCGGAAGGACATCCGGTCGATCCTGCCCTTGAGCCTACTGATCATGGCGGTCGTCCTTGCGGTCACGTTCCGCACGGTGCGGGGGGTGCTGGTGCCCCTGGCCGTAGTGCTGCTGGGGATCGGCTGGGTGGGCGGCGCGTTCGGGTTCGCGGGAGAACGCTTCAACCCGGTCACCATGGTGCTGCCGCCCCTGTTGGTCTGCGTGGGCAGCGCCTACGTAATCTACTTCATGAACCAGTACTTCCTTTGCGCCCGCGACGGCGGCGGGCGGGACGAGGTCATCGACAAGACCCTGGCCGCCGTGACCTTGCCCCTCGCCGTGACGGCACTGACCACCATCGCCGGCTTCGCCGCGCTGATCGTGAGCCCCATCCCGGCGATCAGGACCCTTGGCCTGTATGCCTGCATCGGCATCGCGGCGATCATCCTTATGGCGCTGACCCTGGTGCCCAGCGTATTCCGGCTGCTGCCGGTCAAGAGCGCCTCGGGGCGCCCCCGGGGCGGCGTGGAATGGCTCGACCGCGTGCTGCGTTACGTCTCCACACACGTGGAGCGTCACTCCCGGCGGTTCATCTTCTTCTGGATCGCCGTGGGGGTGGTGGCCTTCGCCGGGCTGCTGCAGATGCGCATCGACAGCACCGCCACGTTGTTCGGCGAGGAGACCCCGATCATGCGGGACCTCCGCTTCATCGAGCGGGAGCTGGGCGGTACGAACTTCCTGCGCATCGTTATCGCCGGCACCAATGGCACGGAGCAGGCGGCCTCCGCCGATACCATGCGGCGGGTGCAACGCTTCGAGCGCAGCCTGCTGAACGGTGGCGCCGGCTCGCCGGCCGGGAGCGTGGCGGGGGTGCGCATCGACAAGGTGTACAGCCCGGCGCCCTATCTCCAGGCCCGCTACGGAGCGCTGGACACCCTGAGCGATCTGGAGGTGCGGCGCCTGCTGGATGCGCTCCGCGAGAGCGGCGGGCCTAAGTTCCTGAGCGCCGATGGCGAGCGGCTGCAAGTGACCCTGCGCCTCCAGGCCGAAGGCTCCAGCGCCTTCCTGGCGTTGCGCGATGCGCTGGAGGCGTATTTCGCGGACTGGAGCGGCTTCGACGTCCACTTCACGGGCACCCAGATTCTGGCCAGCGAATCGGCGGACAACATCGCCAGGAGCCAGGTGCAGAGCGTGGGGCTGGCGATGGGGATCATCTTCGTCATCATGTCCTGCCTCTTCCTTTCGCCCAAGATGGGCGTGCTGGCCCTCTATCCGAACATTCTGACGATCATGGTCTTCTTCGGCATCCTGGGCTGGCTGAACATTCCCCTGGGCGTGACCATCTCCGTTATCGCCGCCATCGCCCTGGGGATCGGCGTGGACGACACGATCCATTACCTGGCCCACTACAACGTCAACGTGAAGTCCCTCCGCAACGAGCGGGAGGCGGCGGTGCTCACCGTCCGCCAGGTGGGGCGGCCCATGGTCTCCACGACCTTCGCGCTGGCCTTGGGATTCCTGGTGTTCGTCTTCTCGGAGATGGAGACGCAAATCCTGTTCGGGGCGCTGCTGGCCTTTACGCTGTTCGTCTGCCTGTTCACCGACCTGAACTTCCTGCCCTCCATCATGGCCCGCACCAAGCTCATCACGGCTTGGGACTACCTGAAGCTGGACTTCTCGCCGGAGTTCATTCGGAAGATTCCGCTGTTCCGCAACATGAGCCTCCGGGAAACCAAGCTGGGCACCCTGATGGCCTACCCCATGGACCGGGAGCCGGGGCAGATCGTGTTCGAGGAGGGCGATACCGGCCAGGAGTTGTTCGTCGTGCTCGACGGCAGCGTGGAGGTGTTCTACGACCGCAAATTCCACGGCCAGGAGCAAGTGCTGGCCACCCTCGGCGTGGGCGCGTCCTTCGGCGAGATGGGGCTGTTCCGCCACAGCAAGCGCGTGGCCTCCGTGCGGGCGGCGGAGCGGGCGCGGCTGCTGGTGCTCAACGACGACGTGCTCACCAAGCTCCAGCGGCGCTATCCCCGCATCGCGGCGAAGATGTTTACCAACCTGGCGGCCAGCCTGTCCGGCACGATCCGCCGCACGGACCAGTTGTTCGTGGACCGGGTTTCCCAGCGCAACTCCAGCGAGGCCTATCTGCAACTGCGGAACCCCTCGGAGCAGGACCTGATCGCCACCGTCGACGAAATCCTCGCCGACGGCGTCATCACCGCCGAGGAGCGCCGGGCCCTGGAAACGAAAATCTACGCCGACGGCCGGGTGAGTCCCGCCGAGCGGCGGCAGCTGCGGCGCATCGACTTGCTGATCAAGCAGGGACAGATCAAGGAGGAGGCCGTCCTCTTCGAGGGAATTCTGCGCCACATTCCCCCGCGCGGAATCGCTTGGATCAAGAAGCGCTTTCCCGTCCGGCGGTATGCGCCGGGCGACTCCGTCTGGCAGAAGCACCATTCGGTGCACGCCATGTACGTGGTGCTGTCGGGCAAGCTCAACGTGCGGCAGGAATCCGAGGGGCGTCAGATCAACCTGCGCACCGTCTTCGATGGGGAACTGGTGGGCGAGGAGGCGGTGCTCACCGGCGACGCGCTACGCACCGATTGGTTGGTGGCCGTCGAGGAGGCGGAGGTGCTGGAAATCGACGCCCGCGGACTGGACGCCATGATCCGCGCCCGCCCCAAGCTCTCCGCGCAGTTCGCCTACAACCTGGTCTGCATGCTGTCGAACCGGCTCCAGGAGGCCAACCAAAAGCTGTACAGTTGAGACCCGGGCCGGCGCCGAGTCCGCTGTAGGGTGGGTCCCCAGCGGCGAGCCCACTCCGGCGGCCGGCGCATCCAACAAGCCATCAGGCTGCGGCTATGAAGCTCCCGATGAAGTTCCCGATGAAGTTCCCTGTAAAGCTCACTGTCGCCACGATTGGGGTGCTGGCGCTCCTGCTGGCGCAGGACTTGGTCT
>JAPUJL010000331.1 GCA_027296185.1 SAR324 cluster bacterium
GTCGAGGTCCCCCGCGTCTCCGGCCGACTCGTCGCCGCCCAAGTCCAGGTCGAGGTCCCCCGCGTCTCCGGCCGACTCGTCGCCGCCCAAATCCAAGTCGAGGTCCCCCACGTCTCCGGCAGACTCGTCGCCGCCCAAATCCAAGTCGAGGTCCAGGTCGCCGCCAGCATCGCTTTCGCTGTCGCCGAGCAACACCTCGCTGTCCAGTTCGGCGAAAAGGGAATCGTCGTCCAACTCCAGATTGGGGCCGAGTTCCGCGTCCAGCTCGCCCAATTCGCTCTGATTGGTCTCGCTCATGGGTGTCTCCCGCTACTTTCCAACAGACGGAGGGGGGTTGCAGTCCGCTCCGGATCGCCCGCAATAAGCCGGTTCCCTTCTGGGTGCGCCGACTCGCACGCCGTGCAATCCTTCCGCGTTTTCAATATCTTGCCTTGTCTATGCCAAAGTCGGTCCATTTTGCCCGACCTGCCGCTGAATTGCTAACTTTCGGGGCCCCAGGCCTCCGCCACGGGAACGCCGGGTTCGGAAAGGAATCCAACGTGCTGGGCGGCCGGCGAGTTCAGCCGATCCGGCTGACCGATTCCGCCGCTGAGCGTGGGTTGACCTGAAGCGGTGGGGTCAGTCGGGTTTGATCACCACCTCCACCCGCCGATTGAGCGCCCGCTTTTCCGGGGTATCGTTGCGGAAGCTGGGCCGGGTGGAACCGTATCCAATCACCTCCAACCGCACGGGCTGAACCCCATTGGCTTCCAGAAACCGCGCCACGGAACTGGAGCGGGCGGAGGAAAGCTCCCAATTGGAGGGAAACTGCGGCGTGCTGATCGGATCGTCGTCGGTGTGACCCTCGATGGCCACGTCATTGGGCAGGGCGTAGAGGAACTGCACGAACCGCTCGAGCACCTTGCGCCCGTCGGGCAACAGTACCGCGGAGCCCGGACCGAACAGGGCGGAATTGTGAAACGAGACCACCACCCCCCGCTCGTCGATGGTGACGTACACCTCGTCGGACAGCTCGGTGGTTTGGATCTGAGCGGCGACCGCCTCCAGGAGGGATTCCTTACCCTCGAAGAAGAAGGGCGTGCCCGGAGGCACGGGTTTGAAGCTCTCCGCCACCGACTTGAACTTCTCCACGTCCACCTTGCAAAACGAGAACAGCAGGATGAAGAAGGTGAGCAGCAGCGTCACCATGTCGGCGTAGGAGAAGATCCAGTAGTCGGTAAACTCCTCGCACTTCTTCTCCTCGTCCTCGAAGACCGGCATCAGGCAGTCCCCTTCGCGCTTTCGAACTTCATCTCCTCGTACAGCGAGCGCAGTTCCGGCGAGAGGTAGTTCATCAGGTCCTGCTCGATAAAGTCGGGCCGCTCGCCTTTTTCGATGTACAGGATTCCGTCGCGGATCATCTCCCGCAGAATCTTGTCGTCCTCCTTCTTAGCCGCCAGCTTGTTCTTCCAGGGAATGAGGAACACGTTGGCCGCGATCACGCCGTAGAAGGTGGTGATGATGGCGATGGCCATGGCCGGACCGATCGAGGCAGGATCGGTCAGGTTCTGGAGCATCAGGATCAGACCGACCAGCGTCCCCGCCATCCCGTACGCCGGGGCAAAGGACGCGGCCGACTGCAGAATCGTGACCTCCTCCTCGCGGCGCAGATCGAGATATTTCATCTCCGAGTGCAGAATCTCGATGATCAACTCCCGGTCTACCCGGTCCACCACCAGCCGCAGTCCGTTACGGAGGAAAATGTTGTCGATGCTGGGCAGGGCGTCCTCAATGGCCAGGATGTTCTTCCGGGCGATCTTGGAGACGTCGATGACCAGCGTCAGCGTCTCGATCAGTTCCTCGGGGGACTGGCGGAACACCCTTGCGATGACACGGGGCACCCGCAGCACCTTGACCATCGGGTAGGAGGTGAGCAGCGAGGCCGCCGTGCCGCCGAACACGACCAGCATCGAGGGCACGTGGATGAAGAACACGATCCGCTCGAAATTCACCCCAAACGTCTCGAAATCGAAAACGATGGCGATGAGGAGAACGAACAAAGCGAGGAAGATCCCGAGGATCGTCGCGATATCCATAATCGTTTACCGGGTCGGCTGGGCCTGGTGAGGGGTTATCGGCGCTGAACCTATCACAAATCGCCTATTCGCCGGCGGAGTTCCACCTTGCGGATTTCGCTCTTGCACCATGGCTAAGCAAAAATCAGGCACTTTTGCCCAAACCGCTGTCATTTCACGCAAAAATCCTCCGCCTAACCATCCCCGAGAGCCGGCGCCCGCCGGCCCGGAGCCTAGGGCCTGGCTGCCGTGAAGGGGCCGGCGCTTTGACCTGACCCCGGGCGGATGCTAGCGTGAAAAAAGCGGACCAGCGCGGCGGAAGGCTAGTGAGAGCCGCGCCGCGCCTTCCCGGCGATTCGGATGGTTGCCATACCGTAGACCGGAAGAAGTAAGAAAGGAGCGAAGCGAATGCGCGCCACACAGCCCTCGACCGCTACCGAAGCCCCCCTGGTACTCGTGGAAAAGCGGGAGGGGATCGGAATCCTCACCCTGAACAACCCGGCCAAGCGCAACGTGCTCTCGCGGCCCATGCTGGACGCCTTGAGCGAGGGCATCGCCCAGTTCCGGGACGACGACGCAGTGCGGGTGGTGATCCTGGCGGCCCAGGGACCGGTGTTCTGCTCCGGGCACGATATGAAGGAAATCGTGGGCCGCAACCGAAGCAACGCGGAGGATTTGTTCAGCCTGAGCACGAGCGTCATGGAGTCGATTCGGCTGCTGCCCAAGCCCGTCATCGCCCAGGTGCAAGGGCTGGCGTCCGCCGCGGGCTGTCAGTTGGCCGCGACCTGCGACCTGGCCGTAGCCGCTTCAACCGCCGGTTTTCAGACGCCGGGGGTGAAGATCGGCTTGTTCTGCTCCACGCCCATGGTGCCGCTTTCCCGCGCCGTCCCCCCGAAAAAGGCGATGGAGATGCTGCTCACCGGCGAGGCCATTCCCGCCGAGGAAGCGGAGCGGATCGGCCTGATCAACCGGGTGGTGCCGCCGGAGGAGCTGGAACGGGCGACGTTCGAGTTGGCCCAACAGATCGCCGCATACAGCACCTATACCGTCCGGCTGGGCAAGGAGGCTTTTTACAAGCAACTGCCCTTAGGCGTCGCCGCCGCCTACGAAGTGGGTCAGGAGGCCATGGTGCGCAACGCGGTGGCCGACGATGCGCAGGAGGGCATGTCCGCCTTTCTAGAGAAGCGCGACCCCCACTGGAAGCGCTAGCCCAACCGTTCTCCCCCGGAAAATCCGAATCCTTTCCGCACCGTTCGAGGCCGGACTAGGGGCGCCCTGTGAGGTACACTGTGAGGTGCCCTTACATCGACCGGGTACACACTCGCCTGCCCTCCGTCCGCACCATCGAGTCTCCAGGAGCAGCTTCGCCGGCCCCGCTCATTCGCGATCCTCCAGCGGCGTTTGCGGCGAAATTGCCGCAGCGCCGAAATTCGTGACGCTGCTTCGCGCTTCCTGTTCGGTCTCGTAGATGGACGGCGATAGCTGCCGCTTGTCGACCAATTCCTTTCCCAATTTTCGGCGAAGGAAAGCGCTTGTCGTATACCGGGACACGCTGAGGTAATAATTCGTTTCGATGTCTCGGACGAGATCGGCGTACTCGGCGACAATATCGTCGTCGATGGTGAACGCATCGTAATTGACCACGGAATTGACCCGCCTCCCGATGGCCTTCAGTCTGCTTTCCACCGCCTCCCGAATCTCCGCTACGTCGTCGCTCGTCTTCACGCGCAAGCCCGCGAAATTCATGAAGATCGTGTTGGTGTTCCCATCGTAGCTGAACCGATCCTCGAGCTTCATGCCCAACATGATTTCCTTGAGTCCCACCAAGTCCGTTCGAAACAGCCGATCATCCATTGGCGCGGGATCGTCGACAATGGGGGCGAACTCCATGTGGGCCAGGATATCCCGGTCGATGTCGATTCCTGGGGCCACTTCGATCAAATCCATGCCGTCCTGGATCAATTTAAAAACACACCGCTCGGTGACGTAATATACGATACGATCTCGATCGGTCGCGAATTTCCCGCTGAACGTGATTTGTTCCACTTCGCTGACGAACTTTTTGTTCTTTCCCTCCCGCAGAATTGTCAATCGGCCGTCGGCGATTTCCACCTGTAATCCTCCGCTCGTGAACGTGCCGACGAACACCACCTTACGGCTGTTCTGGCTGATGTTGATGAATCCGCCACATCCCGCAAGCCGATTACCGAATCGGCTAACATTGACGTTGCCATACGCATCGCACTCACCCATGCCCAGAATCGCCAGATCGATCCCTCCGCCATCGATATAGTCGAACTGAGCACCATGATCGATGAGCGCCGTGGCGTTCACCGCGGCGCCATAGTTCAAGCCGGTCATGGGAACGCCCCCGAGGAATCCCGGATCCGCGGTCAGCGTGATGTAATTTTGCACGTTCTCCTCATTGGCCACCGAGGCCACGCCCTCCGGCATGCCGATCCCCAGATTGACCACGCTGTTCGCCTGGAGTTCCATGGCCGCGCGCCGGGCGATCACCTTGCGCTCGTCGAGCTTCGGCCGCTCCAGAGATTCCAAGGGGATCTTGATTTCTCCGGACATGGCCGCGTCGTATTGGGTTCCGTAGGACTGCATATGATGTTCCTGCTCGGCGACAACGACGCAGTCGACCATCACGCCCGGAATTTTTACGTCCTTCGGGTTGAGCGACCCACTCGCCGCAACGCGTTCCACCTGACAGATCACGAATCCCCCGGAATTCTTGGCCGCCATCGCCATGGAGAGGTTCTCCATGAAGACGGATTCCCGTTCCATGGTGATGTTGCCGTCGGTATCGGACGTCGTTCCGCGGATGAATACGATATTGATCGGGAAAGCCTTGTAGAACAGCCATTCCTCGCCACAAAGCTCGACCAGGGAGACGATGTCCTCGGTGGTGCGGGGATTCATTTTCCCGCCGTCCTGGCGTGGGTCGACGAAGGTTCCCAGCCCCACCTTGGTGAGGGTCCCCGGTTTGTGCGCGGCGATATCCCGATACAGATGACAAATACATCCCTCGGAGATGTTGTAAGCCTCAATTTTATTATCCAGTACGAGTTTGGCCATCTTGGGGGCCAAGCCGTAATGGCCGGCAACGATTCGTTTGACGAGACCCTCGTGTGCCAGCCGGGCGATTCCCTTGTCCCGCCCGTCGCCTTGGCCGGTGGAGTGAACGATGGTGAGGTCTCTGGGGGAACCGGTTTCCAGGAATCTTTTCTCCAAAGCCACGTACAGCTGGTCAGGGGTTCCATGTCCCACGTAGCCGGTCGTCGCCAGGACATCTCCGTCGTGAATGATCGCGATGGCGTCCTCGGCCGATGTGACTTTTTTGCGATTCATCGTGGCCGCTCCTCGATCGCTATCGATGACATCCAACCCCATGGCGCACCGCCCGGCATTTCAAGCGGCGAAGTCGCTCGGATTTCGAGAAGCGTCGGGCAGACCGCACCACAATCGTGCCGCGGATCGAAAGAGGAATCGTGCTTTGGTACGGCGCCACCACGACCTCCCGTCTTGGTGATCGCGATCGCCAGGCCCCGGCAGCAATAGGGACCCTCGGACCCCGCCCTACCGCAAATCCGCCGCCCGGAGGGTGAGGTAGATGGTGCGATTGTCCCGCTGGATGAGGATGGGCACCCGGCCGCCGCGTTTCTCCAGGAGCACCTTGGCCAATTGGTCGCGGCTGGTGACCTCGTTGCGGTCCACCTCGAGGATGATGTCCCCCACGAGCAACCCGATCCGCTGACCCAGCCCCCCCGCGCCGACTCGGCTGACCATGAGCCCTTGCCCCTCGCGCAGGCCGTGACGGCGCCGCGCGGCATCGCTGATTGGATCGAGGGCGATATCCAGCTTGTCGAACGCGTCCGGTTTGGCACGGGAGAGCTCCGGGGATCCGGGCTCGTTGCCGATTTCGATTTCCAAGGCGACGGTGCGCCACTCGCTCAGCGCATCGTCGTGGCGGAGCACCTGGACCTGCGCCGTGTCGCCGGGTTGCGTGAAGGCCACCAGCTTTTGCAGTTGGGGCACGCGGGTGAGCGCTTCTCCGCGGTAGGCGATCAGGAGATCTCCCTTCCGCAAATCTGAGCGGGAGGCGGGGGCGTTGGGCACGATGTCGTTGACCAGGATGCCGTCGGTCTCCTCCGGCAATCCCACGGACACCACCCACTCGGGCGTGATCTCCTGGATCACCACCCCCAGCCAGCCGCGCACCACCCGGCCGTATTCGCGCAACTGCTGCACGATCTCGACGACCAGATTGCTCGGCACGGCGAAGCCGATGCCCTGGCCACGGCTGCTGATGGCCGTATTGACGCCGATCACCTTGCCGTCCAGGTTGAACAGCGGCCCGCCCGAATTGCCCGGGTTGATCGCGGCGTCGGTCTGGAGGAACTCGCCATAGGCCGTGTTCTCCGCATCGAAGATGTTGCGGCCCTTCGCGCTGATGATGCCGGCGGTCACGGAGTAATTGAGCCCCAGCGGATCGCCGATGGCGATCACCCAATCGCCCACCTCGACGGAATTGGAATCGCCGAACTCCACGGCAATGAGCCCCTTCGCATCGATTTTCACCAGGGCCAGGTCGGTGCGTTGGTCGGTGCCGATCACTTGGGCGCGGTAGGTCTTCTCGTTGGAAAGCACCACGTCCACCCGCTCGGTGCCTTCCACCACGTGGTAGTTCGTCACGATCAGGCCCGATGCATCGATGATGAAGCCGGTGCCCCGGCCGGAATAGAATTCCGGCGGTTGGAAGGGTCCGAACCGCTCCCGCTGCTGTTGCCGTTGCTGCTGCGTCGACCGGTCGGTGCCGGTCTTGATGTGCACCACCCGCGGAAGCTGGGCCTTGACCAACGGAGCGAACGACCGGAGCGGCTGGGCGGCCCCCGGCGTTGCCAGCAGCAGAATCGACAGGGCCACAAAGGGCCAGGCGGCGAGGAATCGTGAGGTGGAAATCATGAGGCTATCCTGGCTGTGCCCGGGGCGCGCGGTTCGCGGCGGGCCTATTCGAGGAGGGTACCGATGCGGCCGATCTGGTAACCCCCGAACCATCCCTCGCGGGGGTCGTGAGACCAGTAAACGATCCGGCCCTTGCCCTTGACCGCGTCTGCCGGAACGAAACCCCAGACGCGGCTATCGGAGCTATTGAGGCGGTTGTCCCCCATCATGAACACTTTGCCCGGCGGAATCTTCACCGGCCCATAGCTGGGCAGCGCGCGGCCCTGCCGCCGGTAGTCCGCCACGATGCGTGGGTCGTAGTAGGCGTAGGGCTCGCTGAGCTCGTTGCCGTCGATCGACACCTTCATTCCGCGCACGGTCACCGTCTCGCCTTCCAGGGCGATGACCCGCTTGATGTAGTCCACGGAAGGATCCAGCGGGTAGGGAAAGATCACGATGTCCCCCCGCTCGATTGCCTGGGGAAACAGCTTGGTGTTCGTGAAGGGCACCGGCAGCCCGTAACTGAACATCGTGGCGAAGATGTGGTCGCCGATGCTGATCGCGGGGATCATCGAACCGGATGGAATCTTGAACGGAGCGAACAGAAACGTGCGGACGATGGAGGCGATGATCAACGCGAAGATCAGCGCTTCCACCCACTCCCGGATGGTGCGGTTGGGGATGAACCGCTCCAGCCCCAGGAATCCCAGCCGCGAGTGCTTGAGGATCATCTTGCGCTCCACCGCGCTCGACGGGGCGGGGGAGAGCTGGGACAGCGCCGCGACGAACTCGCGCTTGGAGAAGTACTTGCGGTTGACCACCGGCCGCAGGGATTTTACCAGCTCGGTGCCCATGCCCAGGTGCTGCAATTCATCGAGCACCGAATCGGTCAGTTGAAACGATCTTCCAATCAACGCGTCACCCTTCCATGAAAATTCGCGAAAAGTTTCCCTGAGGTGCTCCGTGGCCGACCGCTTGCCGGCGGTACGGCCTCAGGCGGGCTTCACCAAGCGGTAACGGCTCCCCTCCTCCGCGACGCGCCCCTCGCCGATCAGCTGGGCCAGGTGCTCGCGGAGGGTCTTGCGCTCGACGTCGTCGACGAATAGCGCATCGAAATCCTTCGGGTAGAGAAATCGGTGGGCCACCAACTGCTCCAGGGTCATGGGCCCCCGCCCCAGGGTCCGGCATATGTCTTCCTCCCGCTCGCGAACACGGTGCCTGAACTTGCGCAATAGAGCCAGAAACCGTTCCCGCTCCGTGATCGCGCCCTTGTGATGGGACGTGATCCATACCCGCGCCTCGAGGCGCTCGAGGCGCTCCATGCTATCGAGGAAGACGGCCATATCGGAACAGGCGTCCCCGTAATACGGGCCAAAACCGGAAAGATCAATATCCCCGATGAAGGCGATGGCGCCCGGCTCAACCAGCAGTACCGTATGGCCCGCGGTGTGCCCGGGCATGTGAACCGCCCGCACGGTCACGCCGCCCAAATCCCACTGGAACCCATCGGGATACCCTCGCGCATCGGGGCGGGGCTGGAAATGAAACTGCTCCCGGACGTAATCGAGCATCTTGTCTTCGATCTCGGGCGAGTATCCGTAGTGGGCCCGCAGGCCCTCCCAGCTGCGCACCGCTTCCAGATCCGCCTAGGCGCGTACACTTGGGCCTCGGGCAGCAGGTGCAGCGCGCACATGTGATCCTCGTGGGCGTGACCCAGGATCGCCAAGTCCGCGCCCGCGATCCGTCCGCCCAGATCGATCGCGCAAAGGGGCGTGTCGAAGACCGCGCGGCCCGCCGTGCCTTCCACGACCACCTGGTTGCCGTCCGGATATTTCCCGTTCTTCTCCCCGAAGTAAACCGTGACGGGACCGAAGCTGCGCGATACTGGGTCGACCATCGAGAATCGGGGAAGGCTGCGCCATGCGCGAGAATCGGGCGCGCCGGGCCGTGCCGTGCAAGCGGCCGTGCCAGCCGGGACCCGTGGGTTGCCCGCCGGCTTCCGGCGGAGAGTATGGCATCGAATTTAAACGGAAAACCGACGGCTTGCAAACTCCCCGCTGCACGGCCCGCACCGAGCCCGCACTGAGCCGCGATTCTCCGCCGGAGATCGTCCGGCGGAGGGCCCCGGAAGGCGCTAACGGAGGGTGCTGCCGGCCGGTGCGGTGCTCCAGCCATTGGCACCTGAGCCGATTCATCACCTCGCGGGGGCATGCGGAGCCTTTTCGCCCATTCTCCGTTATCATACGGACCCACACGGACGGGTGACGGCCTAATGATCGAGGTCCCGGCGGCGTCCACAGAGGCAAATGGGGCGGGAAAAGCAATCCTTCAATCGAGGAGGCGCGGAATGTTTCTCCAGAAAATCCTTCACAATAAATTCGTGGGGCTGCGGCTCCTTGCCATTCTCTTCATCGCCGCCGGGTTGGCGCTGACGGGGTGCGACGAGAGCGGAGGAGGAGGAGGGGGCTTCTCCGACAAACGCAGCGACGCCGATTTGGTGGATGTGATGGCCGCGGCACTGGCCGAGGCGCTCGCCGCGGGCGAGACCGGATATAATACTCTCACCACCGTCAACGAGGTCAGTGGCCTCGCTACCGGAGGCGCGGTCGAGAGCCAAGCGGGGTCAGCGGCCGCGACAGGTCTGGCCGGCGCGGCTTTGACCGCTGGGTTGCAAATGGACGGTTTGTCGGGCACGTCCGCCGAATCGAGCGAAATGATTCGGCACCGCGTCGAGATGGAAGTACTTCGCGCCCTTGCCGCGGCCCCCATGGA
>JAPUJL010000332.1 GCA_027296185.1 SAR324 cluster bacterium
TCCGCTGCACGGCGCCCGCGAGAACGCGCGGCCGGCGGAGCACCGGTCGGAATGGCCGCCCGTCGCCCGGGCCGGAGCCCGGGGCCGACGCTTACAGATACGGAAACGGCCATACGCGGAAATAGTCCTTGACGTTGCGCCAGAGCTTGTTCAGCCCGTCCGGCTCGACGACGAGGAAGAACATGATCAAGCCCCCGAACAGCATCAACTGAATATTCGTCGTGATCGAGGCCACGGCGGCGTCGTCCATGAACATCCGCCCCACAGAAGACAGCATGATATCCAAGGAGATGGGTAACAACGTGATGAACACCGCCCCAAGAATGGAGCCCAAGACGCTGCCCAGACCACCGATGATCACCATCGCCAGAAACTGGATCGAGATGGGCAGGGTGAAGGCCTCGTAGTTCGCCATGCCATAGTAGTAGGTGTATAGCACACCGGTCACGCCGGCGTAGAAAGAGCTCACGGCGAACGCGGTCAACTTGGTGCGGAAGATATTGATGCCGATGATTTCCGCGGCAATATCCCGGTCCCGTACGGCGATAAAGGCGCGGCCGATGTGGGTGCGTAACAGATTCAGCGCCGCGAGTACGCCGACCGCGAGCGCCACGTAGATGAAGTAGTACATCCCCAGGTTCGACTTCAGTTCCAAGCCGAACACGGTAGGCTTGTCCACGTAGATCACCGCCCCCACGCCCCCGCTGATCCAAGTAACGTGGTTGAGCACCCACTCGATAATCAACTGCGCGGCGAGGGTCGAGATGGCCAGGTACAATCCCTTGATCCGCAGCGAGGGCGTGCCGAATAATGTCCCCACCAGTGCCGCCATGGCTCCGCCGGCGGGGAGCGCCCCCCACCAAGGCACCCCGTAGCGGGAGCCCAGCACCGCCGCCGTATAGGCGCCGACCGACATGAAGGCGCCGTGCCCGATGGAAATCTGCCCCGTGTTGCCGACCAGGATATTGAGCCCCACCGCCCCCAGCGCCGCGATACCGATCAGGTTGGCCAGGCCCAGCAGGTATTCCGAGGCCATGAGGGGAAACAGCAGGAAGGCGATCAGCAGCACGGCAGCGATGGAATACCGCTGCAGGGGTAGGGGATACAGCGCGGCATCCTCGCCGTAGGTGCGCTTGAACGTCGCCGTTTCCCGGTTGATCATGCCGCTACACCCGCTCGATGATTTCCTTGCCGAACAACCCGTAGGGCCGGAACATCAGTACCAGCACCATCAGCACGTAAGGCGTGAAGTCCTTCGTGCCGCCCCCCACCAGCGGATCGAGGAATCCGGCGGCGAGGCTCTCGACGACGCCGACGATGATGCCGCCGACGAGCGCGCCGACGATGCTGTCCAGCCCGCCCAGGATCACCACCGGAAATACCTTGAGCCCCACCAGCGCCAGCTGGATGTCCACGCCCAGCAGGTTGCCCCACACGACCCCGCCCACCGTGGCGACGATCCCCGAGATGGCCCAGGCCATGGCGAAGTAGAGCTTGACGTTGATCCCCATGGCCAGGGAGACCTGCTGATCGTCGGCGACGGCGCGCAAGGCGACGCCCGTGCGGGTCTTGTTGAAGAACAGCCCGAACACGCCGATGGAGCCCAGCGCGACCAACGCCGCGTAGAGTTCGATCTGGGAGAGCAGTATCTCACCGACGAATACGGGTTCTTGGGGGATGGGCAGGGGCACGTTCTTCGTTTCCGGCCCCCAGAGGAACGGCGCCAGCCCCTGGAGAAAGGCCGCGAGCCCGATCGTGGCCATGATCACCGCGACCACCGGCCGGCCGATCAGGTGCTGCAGCACCACGCGCTCGACCAGGTAGCCCATCAGGATCATCGCCGTGAAGCCGAAGAAAAGGGCCCACACCAAGGGGAACCCGTACAACTGCAACGAGGCGGCCAACACGTAGCCGGCGAACATCACGAACTCGCCCTGGGCGAAATTGATGGCGTCCGTGGCCTTATAGATGAGCACGAAGCCCAGCGCGATGAGGGCATAGAGGGTGCCAACGAGCACCCCATTGATCAGCAGTTCGACGTAATACACAGGGCTCCCTTCGAGTTAGGCGGATCGGTCCAGCGCTCCGGCCGGTGCGGCGGGCGGTGTGCCCACATTCCATAGACGCACCTCAGCCTTCAGCACCGAGGTGCGGCCATCCTCGTACGTGACTGGAATTTCCACGTTCACCGATTCGGCGTCGCTGTATAACGCGTCGATCAGCGGGGCGTACCGCTCGGCGATTACCCGGCGGCGGAGCTTGCGGGTTCGGGTGATCTCCCCGTCGTCCGCGTCGAGTTCCTTGTAGAGCACCAGGAAGCGCTTGATCTCGGCTCCGCTGAGTTCCTTGTCCTGGGACAGGTTGACGTTGATCTTGGCAATCTCGCTCTGCACGAGCCGGTAGGTGGCCTCGTGCTGGGCGAGCTCCCGGTAGCCGGAGTAGGTGACGGCGTTGCGCTCGGCCCAGTTTTCCATGGCGTCCAGGTCGATGTTGATCATCGCGGCGACGTAATTCCGCTCGACGCCGAGGGTCACCGCCTCCTTGATATACGGTGAAAACTTGAGCTTGTTTTCCAGGAACTGGGGAGCGAAGAGGGTTCCGTCGTTCAGCTTGCTCACGTCCTTCGCCCGATCGATCACCTTCAGGTGGCCCGAATCG
Organism: SAR324 cluster bacterium; assembly: GCA_027296185.1. Classification (GTDB taxonomy): domain Bacteria; phylum SAR324; class SAR324; order SAR324; family JACQKK01; genus JAPUJL01. The sequence continues at coordinate 2,659 of JAPUJL010000332.1, forward strand.
TCCATGAACCCGGCGTCCCCGGTCTTCAGCCAGCCTTCCTCGGTGAAGGTCTCCCGGGTGGCTTTCTCGTTCTTGAAGTAGCCCTTGAAGTTCATCGGCCCGCGCAGGAGGATCTCGCCGTCATCGGCGATTTTCAGCTCGACGTCCGGCAGAGGCCGCCCCACCGTATCGGGCCGCGCCTCGCCGTTGGGCTGGTAGATGCACACCGCCGAGCTTTCCGTGAGGCCGTAGACCTGCTTCAGATTGATGCCCAGGGCGCGGAAGAAATCGAACACGTCCGGCCCCAGGGGCGCTCCGCCCGTGTAGGCGTAGCGCAACCGGCGCACCCCCAACAGGTCCCGCAAGGGCGCGCGCACCAGGGCCTCGCCGATCCGGTTGAGCAGGCGCAGGCCGGCGGATGGGCCCTTGCCCGTCTTGACCGCGGCCTCGACGCGCCGGGCGACGTTCATGAAGTACTCGAAGCTGAGACGCTTGATCGCCCCCGCCTCTTCCATGCGCACCTGGATGATCGTGAGCATGTTCTCCCAGTTGCGCGGCGGGGCGAACACGATGGTTGGCCCGATCTCCCGGTAGTCCCGCTGGACGGTCGAGGGCGCCTCGGGGCAATTGCTCGCGAGCCCGGTGAGCAGGGATGCGGTCACCGACGTGTAGAAATCCCCCACCCACGCGATGGGCAGGTAACACATCACCTCGTCCCGGGCCGTCCACCGATCCTCCTCGATCATACCGAGGGTGACCGCGGTCAGATTGACGTGGCTGAGCATCACCCCCTTAGGCGCGCCGGTGGTGCCGGAGGTGTAACACATCAGCGCCACGTCCTCGGGCGAGCCCTTGGCGATCTCCTCCTCGAAGTAGCCCGGGTGGGCCTCGCCGAAGCGGTCGCCCAGTTCCTCCACCCGCTCGTATGGGATCAGCCAGTCGTCTTCCTTCCCCTCCAGACCCCGCGGGTCGTGGAAGACGACCTTCTCTACCGATTGGATGTCGGCGCGCATCTCGTAGAGCTTGTCCACCTGCTCCTCGTCCTCGGCCACGATGAAACGCACCTCGGCATGGGAGAGCACGAAGCCCATCTCGCTGGCGATGGCATCCTGGTACACCCCCAGGGCAACGCCGCCCAGGGACTGCGCGGCGAGAATGGCCCAGTAGAGCTCCGGCCGGTTGTCGCCGATCACCGCCAGGCGGTCGCCGCGCTTGAACCCCAGCTCCGCCAAGCCCAGGGCAAAGCGGCGCACCTGCGCCTCGTAGTCCTTCCAGGAATAGGTCTGCCAAATGCCGAACTTCTTCTCCCGGATGGCATCCTGACCGGAAAAGCGCTGGGCGTTCAACAGCACCAGCTGCGGGAGGGTTTTGTCGGCAAGGTTCATGGGGTTGATTCTCGCGTCGATGCGGCGGTTATGGGACAAGCTCAGGAGGCATGGGCCTTGCCCAGATAGGCCTCGATGACGACCGGATCGGAACGCACCTCGCTGGGGAGCCCCTCGGCGATCTTGCCCCCTTGATCCAGCACGATGACCCGGTCCGAGATGTCCATCACGACACCCATATCGTGTTCGATGAGAATGATCGCCGCGTCCGTGGTTTCCACCACATCCAGGATATAGCGGGCCATACTTTCCTTCTCCTCCAGGTTCATGCCGCCCATCGGCTCGTCCAGGAGGAGCACCTTGGGTTGCGCCACCAGGGCCCGCCCCAACTCCACGCGCTTCTTCAGACCCAGGGGCAGGGCCCCCACCAACTGCTTGCGGATATCGGAGATTTCGAGAAAGTCGATGATCTCCTCGACGAATTTCCGCTGCTCGATCTCCTCGCGCCTGGCCCGCCCCCAGTATAGGGCGCAACCGATCACGCTACTTTTCATTTCCGCGTTGCGCCCGAGCATGAGGTTTTCCAGCACGCTCATGCCGGCGAAGAGCGCCACGTTCTGGAAGGTGCGGGCCACGCCCAACCGCGCCACTTTATACGGAGCCAGCCCGTTGAGCACCCGGCCCTCCAGCAGCACCCGGCCGCGGTCCGGGGGGAACACCCCGCTGATGCCGTTGATGAGGGTGGTCTTGCCGGCGCCGTTGGGGCCGATGATGGAGAGGATTTCCCTCGTGTTGGCCGCCAGGCTCACACCGGTCAACGCCACGACGCCGCCGAAGGACTTGACGAGGTCCTCGACGACCAGCCTTTGCGTTCCGTTAGCCATGTGCCTCGACGGTTAACTGCGTGACTCGCTTGCGCCCGGCGGGTTGGCGTAAAACGCCCCCACGCCCAAATCGGCGGACCCATTGCGATTTCGGGCGCAATATGGCGCATTTGGTTATCATTTCAGCGCGAAATCGTCAAACGGCAAAAGCCAACCCAATCCGCGGCCGCCGGGATGGTCATCCGCCGCCCTTTGCATCAGCCCCATTGCGGGAGGCCCAGTGCGTGAGCCCGCGGCTGCGGGACGAGTAACCGGGCCGCCAAACGCCACGACATGATTCGGCTCGATCCGAATGCCATCTTCAACCCACCGGGGGGAAACGGCCTCCCGCTCCCCATACCCCGGGAGGTGTGGGACGGCTTCCTCGCGCCCCCAGCGGGCGGGCGGGCGCCGAGCACAGCCCAGCGGGCCGATCTGGGGCGCGGATGGTGGGCCATGGGGGCCGCCCTGGACGGGCGGATGTTGGGGGATCGCGATCCGGCCAGCGGAAGCCCTCGCCCGTGGCTCCTCACGGACCGGGAGGGCCGGGTTCACGTAACGGCCCGGTGGGAGGCGGGCGGCCCGTCCGGCGCGGATCGCCGGGGAAAAGCCGAATTATTCTGGGCGCGGCTGCGGCTGCCCGGCGGCGGATGGATCGAGATCGAGCCCGGCACCGCACGGCATCCGCTCTGGGGCCGATGCGACCGCGTCGTCGCGGCGGGGACCGCAGAGACCCTCGCCCGCTATGCGGCGGTGGCCTACGGAAAGCTCGTTTTCCTCCCCGCGCTGGAAGATCCTTCCGCTCTGCCTGCCGGGGCCGCCGAGGCGCTGTTGAATTTTCTGGCGCTGCTGATGTCGGCGCAGAATTGCTCCGCCGCCCGCTACCGGGGTCCCTATCCCACCGCCCGTTTGTTCGAGGGCTTGCGGCGCAGCTTTGTCCCCCGCGGTGACTTGGAGCAAGCCCGGGAGCGCTTTCAGGACGGAGAGCTGGCCTTGGCCCTGGCCGGGGAGGCGCGGGAGAATCCGGTCGAATGGGCGCCCCGGCCCTGGACGCCCATGGAGCCGGCCGAAGGGGTCTCGATTCGCTATCGGGACGGCATCGAGACGGTCTGGATCGGCGACGTGCCCTTCCGCCGGCTCCAAGGGCGTCCAGGGCCGGAGCAAAAGGCGACGTTGCCCGCGGGCGGGAGGGTCTGGAAAATCCCGGATCGGAATCCGCCCGAGTATGGGGTGGGCTTGGTCCTGCTGGGGGAACCGCACCGGGTGTTCCTCATTTTAGATGACGTTGGACGCATCCTCCGAGACGAGCGCCCCCGGGAGTCGACCGTGGCGCCCGGGCCACTCTTGCCCGCGGATTGGCGGGAGCTGATCTTTGCCTGGTGCGCCCTGCGCAGCACCCCGCCGCTGGCCGCAGCGGTACTGGAGCTGGGCCGCGAGTCGGAGGTGCGGTGGGCGGCGCTGCCCTTGCGCTTGGGGGCCGTTCAGGGCGATCGATTTCTCGTGCAGTCGGCGCTCGCGGCGCAGTATCGGCGCCTCCTGCCCCGAGCGGATCCGGGCGAATTGGCCCTGATGCTCCTGTCCGACGTCGTGAGCGGGCTGCTGCCGGTGGTGCTGGGCCGGGCGCAATCCCGGCTGCTGGAGACCGCTGGCGGCCGATCCGCGGAGGCGTTGATCGCGGCGGGAGCCGCGGCCCATCGGCGGGCCCGGGCCGTCGCCGAGCGGCTGGCACCCCCGCTGCTGCACGCCCTGGCCGAGGGCCGGTGGCTGGAGGCGCTGCCGGCGGCGGAATAAAGGCGGCGGGCTGAGAGCGGGGAGCTCGGCCGGGCAGTGGGGGCCGGCCGGCTAGGGAGCCGGGCGTAGCAGGGAGCGGGAGGAGGAGGCCGCGTCAGTGGCCGCGCTTGAAGTAATCGGCGAAGTAGGCGTAACCCGTCCAGAGGGTCCAGGCCGTGGCGATCCACAGCATAGCCTGACCCAGAACATGCACCGGAACGGAAAACGGACTGTGGTGAACCATGAGCAACCCGACGGCCAACATCTGAAGCACCGTCTTCCACTTGGCGCCCGGCGCCGCCGCGATCACGATGCCCTCGGTGGCCGCCACGCTGCGCAGTCCGGCCACGGCGAACTCGCGGGCGGTGATCAGGATGGTGGGCAGCACCCCGGCGACGCCGATCCACACCAACATGATCAGGCTGGAGATGACCAGCACCTTGTCCGCGATCGGATCGAGCAGTTTGCCCATCTGAGTGACTTCGCCCCGCTGCCGGGCCAGCACGCCATCCCAGTAGTCGGTGAGGCAGGCGAAAAAGAACACCAGGAAGGCGGCAAAGTTGCCCACCGGGTTGTTGACGTAGAGCAAGGCCAACAACACGGGGACGGATAAAATCCGAGTCAGGGTCAATTGATTGGGTGTGACCCACTTGAACATGGCATTAACCATGGACCCTCGATTCGCTCAAGACGCGATGCCCGCGAGCCTGAATCCATCGGCGGCGGCAAGCCGGCCTGCGGTCGAATGCCTCCCGTTGCCGCGCATTTGGGGCCACGCCGCATTCGCGTTGCGCCCCAGGGGCATTTGCCTTTAGGATAATGGTGTCGATCCCGAATCCGATGTGTTGGGCCGGAGCGTACCCGTCTCGAGCGAGGTGGGCCGATCGGCCTGACTTATGGGACGGCCCCGCGGGAAACGCCGAATGGTCTACGAAAAATCTAACAGCAATTGAGCTTTCCGAATACCCCTTAACGGGAATGCGGGGGTTCCCGCGCCCACGGATAGGAGACGGTTTCCGGCCATGAACCTCACGTTGCTGAGTATCAATTTCAAGGTGGCCCCGGTGGAAGTCCGCGAAAAGCTGGATGTTCCGGAAAGCCACCTGCCGGACGTGCTGGAGGAGTTGCGCCCGCGCTGCGCGTTCCAGGAGTTATTCCTCCTGTCCACGTGCAACCGGGTGGAGTTCTACTTCATCGCGGGGGATCAGCCCGTTGCCCTGGAGCGGCTGAAGGCGTGGATCGCCGAGCGGATCGACAATCCGGAAATCGACGTGGAGCGCCACGCGATCGTGCTCACTCACCGCGCCGCGACGATCCACCTGTTGCGCGTGGCCAGCAGCCTGGAATCCATGGTGGTGGGCGAGCCCCAGATTCTGGGGCAGGTCAAGGACGCCTACGAAATCGCGGTGCGGCATCGGAGCGTGGGGCCGGTGCTCACCGGATTGATGCCGCGGGTGTTCCGCGCCGCCAAGCGCGTGCGGACGGAAACCCATGTGGCCCGCAACGCCGTGTCGATCAGCTACGCGGCGGTGGAACTGGCGACGAAGATCTTCGACACCCTGGAAGACAAGACGGTGATGGTGATCGGAGCGGGGGAGATGGCCGAGCTGGCCATGACCCACCTGCTCAAACAGGGCATCCGCCGTCTGCTGATCGTCAACCGCACCTTCGCCACGGCGGTGGCGCTTTCCGAAAAGTACCAGGGCGAGGCGGTGGCCTACGACCGGCTGGCGGAGACCCTCCCCGCGGCGGACATCGTCATCAGTTCCACGGGGGCCCGAGGCTATATCGTCGACGCCGAGCACGTGCGGCGGGTGATGCGCGGGCGCAAGGGCCGGCCCATGTTCTTCATCGACATCGCCGTCCCGCGGGATATCGACCCCGCCGTCAACAAGATCCGCAACGCCTATTGCTACGACATCGACGACCTCAATTCGGTCATCGACGCCAACCGCCGGGAACGGGAAAACGAGACCCACAAGGCCCAGCGCATCGTCGAGGAAGAGGTGGTGCGCTTCGAGGGTTGGTTCGAGTCGCTCTCCGCCGCCCCGACGATCAAGGCCCTGCGCCAGAACTTTCACGTCATCGGGGAGCGCGAGCTGGACAAGGCCCTGCAACAAATGGAGCACCTGTCCCCGCGGGACGCGAACCAGGTGCGGCGGATGGTACACGGCCTGCTCAACAAGCTGCTGCACCAGCCTTCCACGGCGCTCAAGCAGACCGCCGAGCAGGGCAACGGCAAGCTCTACGCCGAGGTCATCGCGCAACTCTTCGGACTGAGCGGCGCCACCGGGCCGGAAGGAATGGGCACCCTTCCGCCCGAGGAGCTCGATCCGGCGGCGGAGGGGGAGACCAACGTGGTGCGGCTTCCCGTCAACCCCAAGAGCTGACCGGCGGCCATGGGTGGAGGCGAAGGGCCGGCGCCGACCGGCTCCCCTGCCGCGCGACCGCTGCTTGGCCTGACCTTCTTCAACACCCGCGAGGCCTCGGCGGCTCCGGCCCTCACGGCGGTTCTGGAGGGGCTCGGCGCCACGGTCATCCCCTGCCCCACCCTCGCCTTCGTCCCCCCGCAAAGTTGGACGCCATTCGACCGCGAGACGGAACGGCTCCAGCCCGGCCAATGGATCGTCTTCACCAGCGCCACCGCCGTGTCGTTCGTGGCCGAGCGGCTGGAAGCCCTGGGCCGATCGGGTCCGGCCCCGGGCGGCGCGCTGGGCGGTGTGCTGGCTGGCGCGCTGGCCGGTGCGAATATCGCCGCGGTGGGTCCCGCCACCGCCGAGGCGCTGGAGCGGCATGGCTGGCCCTGCGCCCTGATGCCCGAGCGGTACCTGGCCGAAGGGTTGCTGGAGGCGCTGCTTCCCAAGCTGAAGCGCGGTGACCGGGTCTGGCAACCCCGGGCGGAAGACGCCCGTCCCGTGCTGGAGGCAGGGCTGGCCGCCGCGGGAATCGAGTTGGCCGTGACCCCCGTCTACCGCACCGCCGCCCCTCAGGCGCTCCCGGACCCGGCGCTGGAGGCCCTGCGCCGGGGCACTGTGGATTGGATCGTGTTCACCAGCGGCTCGACGGCGGGGAATTTCGTGAAGCTGCTGCCGGCGGATATTCCGCCCCAAGCGGGCGGCCGCCCCCGCATCGCCTGCCTGGGCGAGGTGACGGCCGCCAGCGCCCGCGAACAGGGCCTCACCGTCGCCGTTGTGCCCGAGCGGCAGGAGCTGGAAGGGCTCGCCGAGGCCATCGCAGAGGCCGTGCGCGGCGGCCCGTAATGCGCCGCCCCGGACTGTACCGCCCCCTCCTGACCTTACGGGCTTGCCTCTCCCCGGCCC
>JAPUJL010000333.1 GCA_027296185.1 SAR324 cluster bacterium
AGCGCGCGATCCTGTTCATCGGCTTGTTGCTGATCGTGTTCCAAACCTCCCTCCAGGCGCAGCAGAAAGAGCCCCTGGCAATGGAGATCTTGTTTCAGTGGACCGCCGCTGGCGGCGTGAGTGGCGCCGGGATCGGCTTCGCCCTGTGGCTCACGGACCCCGGAAATCCCAATATCCAGCTTTCCGATCAAATGGCGAGGGGCGCGGCTCTGGGATTCATCCTCGGCGGGGCATACGGCCTGTTCATCCTGCAGCGCTCGGTGATCTTCCCCGCCCCGAGCCTGGTACGCGTGCGGGACCCGCTCGATCCCCGGGAGCGCATCACCAGCGACCCCGTCGCCGTCGCGGCGGGAGAGTGGAACGCGCTTAGCTTCGAGCCCTCCCTGTTTGGCCGCAACGGCGGATTCAGCCTGCCCTTGTTGAATATCCGTTTTTAAAGCGCACATCCGAACCAGACCGATCGAGACCATGTCCAGGCCCATCCTCATCGTTGCCGTTCTCCTTTTGACGCTGTCGATTCTCTCGACCGGCGCCCAGGCGCAGGTGACTCGAGATAAGCCCGTGATGGAGAACACGTTCTTCAACGTGGTGTGGGGTTCGGCGACGGGTGGCGTGCTCGGCGCGGCATCGGCGGGCCTGGGCGGGGGCGCCAAGACGAGCCCCAAGAACCTGCGGGAGAACGCGATCACCGGAGCCACGGTGGGGGGAATCATCGGCCTCGGAATCGGCGTGTGGTTGACCTTCAACGGCGTCACGTTCGATCCGGACCGTAGCCTCCTCTTCGGATCGGTCACCCCGGTACTGCGGGAAGGCGTCGTCGTGGAGACTTTCACCCCTCCGCTCGTCATCGAGACGGAGCCGGGCAAGCCCTTCCACATCACCGGCGTTAAAGCTCTGGTATTCTTTCTCAAATTCTAGCTGGGCACTGGCCGGTGATGGAATCGTCGCTGCGTTTCCTCCGTCATTGGGCCGAGGTCTTGCCCGTGTTCGCCCTGCAGGGGCTGATCGCCCTCCTTCCGTTGATGTGGGTGCCGCGCATCGGAGAATTCCTCGGCTGGCTCGCCTTCGACATCCTCCACTTCAGACGCGGCGTCAGCTTGCGCAATTTAGCGCTGGCGACGGGCGACCGGTACTCCGACCAAGAGCGGGTGCGCCTGGGGCGCGAGGCGTATCGGTCGTTCGGCAGCCTGGCCATGGAGTTTCTCGCCATGAACCGCATCCCCCTGGAGCGGATGGAGCGGCACATGGTGCTGGAAAACATCGAGGCGCTGTGGAGCGCCCTGCGCGAGGGCAAGGGGGTGCTGCTCGTCACGGGGCACTTCGGCAATTGGGAGCTGACCGCCGCGGCCATGAATGCCGCGGGAATTCCGCTCTCGGTCTATGTGGGGCGGCAGCGCAATCCGATCTTCGACAAACTGATCAACGGAATTCGGCGCCGCGCAGGTAGCGAGACGGTCCACAAAAGCGTGGTCATGAAGGGATTCCTCAAGTCGCTAAAGGCAAACCGCGTGATGGCGATCCTCGCCGATCAGCACGATACCCAGAAGCGCTACTACGTGAGCTACTTCGGCCGACCCGTCAGTGCGGCGCCCGGCCCCGCAACCATTGCCCGGCGCACCGGCTCGCCGATCGTGTTTATGGCCTCCATCCGCGAGGGCCGCTTCCGTTACCGCAGCGTGTTCCGCCGCTTGGACTACGAGGTCACCGACGATGCGGAACGGGATATTCTGACCATCACCCAGAAGCTCTTCCACGAGTTGGAATCCGAGGTGAGCCGGCACCCCGGCCAATATTTCTGGATGCACAACCGCTGGCGCCCCATTCCGCCCAGTGTCCAGTTGAGCGAGATCAACCGCGCCTTCCTCGCCGGGCGCGTCGCGGCGGAGCACCTGCCTCCTCGCGCACCCGAACCCTCATGACGGCGCTCCGCCGTGGGCCGGCCCTGTTTCTCGACCGGGACGGATCGCTGATCGAGGAGGTGGGCTATCTCTCCCGCCTCGAGCAAATGCGCCTGCTCCCCAGAGCGGCGGAGGCGGTACGCACCGCCAACGAGGCCGGCATGCCGGTGGTCGTGGTGAGCAATCAATCCGGCGTGGCGCGGGGGCTGATCGACGAGGATTTCGTGGAACGCAGCGGAGCGCACCTGGGAGAATTGCTGGAATCCGCGGGCGCCCGGCTGGACGCAATCTACACCTGCCCCCACCACCCCGCGGGCAATGCGCCCTACAACATCGTCTGCCCCTGCCGCAAGCCGGCGCCCGGGATGATCGAGCGGGCCTGCCGCGATCTGGCGCTGTCCGCCGACGGCGCGTTCATGATCGGCGATAAGGTCAGCGACGTCGAGACGGGCAAGGGACTGGGCATCGTCCCCCTACTCGTACGCACTGGCTTCGGACGCGGCAGCGAACGGGAACTGCCCGCCGACTTCGCCCGGCGCGGCGGCCGGGTCTTCGACGATCTGGCGGAAGCGGTCGACTGGGCCGTGGGCACCCAGCCCGTCGGCGGGCCGCAAGTCCTTCCCAACGATTCCTAGTGCGAGCGTGTCGGATCGCGGATATTGCGCGGTGGGGGTTCGACACCCGCCGGAGGGTCCGGGGGTCCTGCAATGGGGAGTGATGCTCGCGGGACTTACTCGAGGTGGATCCGGTGGAGTTTGTCCATGGCGGTCCAGCCGCCGAAGGTGACGCGGGTCATGCGCCGGTGGAGGAATTCGATTCGCTTGTGGAACTCGATGGTAAACGACACCTTTACCTGGCCGCCCTGTTCGGAGTGAATCTGGACGAACGGCGCCATCATGTCCTCGATGTCCCCCGCGTCGATGTAAATGCAGAGTTTGCGTACGAGCAAATCCTTCTTCAGCGCCTCGAAATCGCCGCCCCGCAAGGCCGCCTGCAACTCGATAGCCTCGGCGTAGGCCTCGGACGAGGCGCATACCCAGGTGCCCTGCTGCAAAATCCAGAAGTCGGCGGCAGCGGCCCAGCCGGCCGCGACGCCCAGCGCCAACATCGTGATCGCTAAAGTCTTCACGCGGTTATCCTATTTCCAATTGGCGCCTTTAATGGCGAGGGTTTCCAGGTAGGAGCCGATCCGGGCGAATTCCATCCCGCTCAGGTACTTGCCCCAAGGAGGCATCCCCAGCTTCGGCCTCCCCGCCGTCACGATCACGATGAATTGCGCGTACCCGGCCCAGAACTTGCGCAAATCCTTCGCGTAGGCCCCGAATCTCGAATTGCCGTCGGCGTGTATGCCGTGACAGGCGGCGCACCACTTCATGAACAGCTTTCCGCCCGTGTGGATCGCATCCGGATCGCCCGACATGGGATTGGACGACTCGACCTCGATCGTGGGTTCGGGCTCGTCTTGGGCGAGAGCCTGCTGCGGAGCGGTCGAGAACGCCCCGGCCGCGGTCAGGAACGCCATGACGATGAGGGTCTCCCACCGCTTGGGTAGTTTGAACGACACTGCACCTTCTCCTTATCGACTACGATGGCGAACGCCCGGCGCAAGGCCGGGCGCCGCGAAATTCCCGGCGGAACAGGAATCCATGTTTCCTGCCCCGCCACGGGGGATGAAGGTTACGGGAGAGCGAACGTCACGACGGAGGACGTACGCTCGTAATTGATCAACGCATCCGGGAAGAGGGCCTGGACCGCGCCACCCACGTAGGATCCGTGGCCGGCCGGGACGGCGATGTACTGCTTGCCGCCAACGGCGTAGGAAATAATCCCGCCGTTGTGACCCGTGCCGTCGTTGAATTTCCACAGCTGCTTGCCGGTGTTGGCATCCAGCGCTTCGACGTAGCCTTCATAGGTCGCGTTGAAGACCAGGCCGCCGCCCGTCGACACCAGCGCCGAGTGGGGGATCACGTCGTACTTGTTTTCCCAGACCAGCTTGCCGCTGACCGGCTCGCGCGCCGTGAGGCGCCCGTGGGCCCGCTCGTTGGGCGGGTCGGTACCGGCCCATTCGGCCGCCATGAAGGCCTGCACGAACGGCTCCGTCGTCCGGGTTTCGGCGCCGGCGGTGGCCGGGGCGCCTTGCTTCGGGCTCACGGTCAGCCACATGCACCACTCGTTGACGATCCGGTAGAACAGGCCCGTTTGGGGGTTGTAGCTGCCGGGGTTCCAGCTGTGGCCGCCGTCGATGGCGGGGCAGACCAGGGTCTTCTCGCCGGCCTTGGGCCACAGCATGTTCTCCCACTCGCCGGTCTGCAGGTTGAACCCGGTCGTCCAGTTGAAATTCTTCATGTCCGGGTACACGTTGACCGGCTTGCCACCCTTGGCCATGTGAACGTGGTTGAACCCGTTCTTGCCCGGATGGAGCACCAGGTCGCGACCGTCTTTATCCGTGAAGATGACGTACTCGCCGGGAGAGGCGTCGTAGTCGTACGGATCGCTCGGCGCTTCCATGAAGTACCAGTTGAGCTTGCCGGTGCCCAGATCCAGCGCCACCGTCGAGGAGGTGTAGAGATTATCCCCCGGCCGCCAGGCATCGGAGTTGGTATCCCGGCATTGATCGCCGCAGTAATCGTAATCCGGGTTCGGATTGCCGATCCCGATGAGGATCTGGTTGTTCTTGTAGTCCACGGAGCCCGGCTGCCAGGAGCCGCCCCCGCCGTACTTCCAGGAGTCGCCGCCCCAGGTAGCGAGGGCTTGAGGATCGTCCCGGCCGGTGGTGTAGAAGATCCACTTGGTGTTGCCGTTGCGCGGATCCAAGCCGAAGATGCGGCCTTCGATGGGATACTCGCCACCGTTCTGCCCGATCACGAGCAGGTCGGAACTCACGAAGGTGCCGGCACCGCTGAAGCCCACCGTGTCCCTTTCGGAGTTCACCAACTGCTGAGACCAGATGACCTCGCCGTTCTTCTCGTTCAGCGCGACGACTTTTCCGTCGGATTGGCCCATGTACACCCGGCCGTCGCCGACCGCCAAGCCGCGCGTGTGATTGAAGAACGAGCGCGAGGTCACCGCCGCGTCCATCTCGGGCACGTGGGCCCAGATGCGGTCACCGGTAGCGCCGTTGAGCGCCCAAACCGTCGACGGGTTGGTGGAGATGAACATCGTTCCACCCACCACCAGCGGCGTGCTCATCATCCCCATCTTCGATTCGCCGGGCTGGAAAATCCAGACGGGGCGCAGATTTTGGACGTTGCACGGGTTGATTTGCGACAAGGGGCTGTAGCGCCAGCCTTTCACGTCGCGGTGATAGTGACACCAGTCGCTATCCTTACAGTTCCTCATGTTGGCCGCCGAACTGTCGGCCAGGGCCACGGGAGCCGCCAGCAGCATCGCGAGCGCGAGCGAAGCGGTTACCTGGCCTGCTTTCTCCATCCACTTAAACATAAGATTCTCCTTACCATCGCTTGATGGAGGTCCTCTGCGGTCCTCATCGAATTACAGAACGCCCCGCCAAGGGCGTGACACAAACGGCCCAGCGCGGAAACTCCGTTACGGCGTCAGACACGGCTGGGCGCGCTTTCCCTAAAATCGACCATTGACCCGAAAGGGACAATTGGCATCCGGCCCTCGAAGGGACGGGAGTCTGCCGAAACCTCCCCCTTTGAATGATGCGATCCCGGAATCCCCGCTTACGATATTCCTGGAGGAGCGTCAATCCCTTTCGCGGAAGGCGGACCGCGACAAATTCCAGATTCCGATCGCGCCCATGCGCCGCCGGTCGGCGTCATCCGCCCCGCTGCCGGGCTGGATCGGCAAGGCGCTACTCTACACAGCGTGTGCCGCGGCTTATCCGAATCCAATTGACAACTTTCGGGGCTTTCCCTAATTTATAGTGTTTGAGGAAAAAACCTGAGACTTGACGCGCAAACCCATGTTCGAAGCGCTTACGGAAAAACTTTCGACCGGCCTGCGCCGCATCCGCGGGCAATCCCGGCTCAGCGAGGAGAACATCCGCTCCGCGCTGCAGGAAGTGCGGACGGCGCTGCTGGAAGCCGATGTCCACTTCCGGGTGGTGCGGGCTTTCCTCCAGGCGGTGCAGGATCGGGCGTTGGGCGGGGAGGTGCCGGCGGGCCTCACGGCCGGGCAGCACTTCATCCAGATCGTCAGCGACGAGCTGGCTCAAACGATGGGCGGCCAGCACCAGGAGCTGAACCTGGGCGGGGAGCCCCCGGCGGCGGTGATGCTGGTGGGGCTGCAGGGCTCGGGAAAGACCTCCACGGCGGGCAAGCTGGCACACCTGCTGAAGCAGGAGGGCCGCACGCCGTACCTGGTGCCGGCCGATACGTATCGTCCGGCGGCGATCGAGCAATTGCAGACCCTTGCCGCCACGCTGGAGGTGGATTGCTTTCCCTCGACGACGGATATGGACCCGGTCGAGATCGCCCGCGGCGGACTGGCGGCGGCACGGGCGGAAGGCGCCGCGGTGGTGCTGATCGATACGGCGGGCCGGCTGCACCTGGACGACGATCTGATGGCGGAGCTGGAGCGGATCAAGGCCGCCGTGGAGCCCAGGGAAATCCTGTTCGTCGCCGACGGCATGACCGGGCAGGATGCCGTGAATACCGCGAGCGCCTTCCACGAGCGGCTCGGCCTGACCGGCCACGTGCTTACCAAGATGGACGGCGATGCCCGGGGCGGGGCGGCGCTTTCCATCCGGGCGATCACGCAGCAGCCGATCAAGTTCATGGGGGTGGGGGAGAAGCTGGAGAATCTCGAGAAATTCCACCCAGAGCGCATCGCCTCGCGCATCCTGGGCATGGGGGATCTGGTTTCGCTCATCGAAAAAGCGCGGGATACCTTCGACGAGCGGCAGGCCCTGGAGCTGCACAACAAAATACGGCGCAACGAGTTCACCCTCAGCGATTTTCTCGATCAGATCCGCGCGATTCACAGCATGGGCTCCATCAAGGAGCTCCTCGACATGGTGCCGGGCATGTCCGGCGCCATGAAGAACGCCTCGGGAGACGAGCGGCAATTGGTGCGGATCGAGGCGATCATCTGCTCCATGACCCGTGCCGAGCGGATGAACCACAACGTGATCAACATGTCGCGGCGCAACCGCATTGCCAGAGGCAGCGGCACGCGTACCAGCGACGTGAACCGGTTGTTGAAGCAGTTCGCGCAAATGCGCAAGATGATGAAAAAAATGACGGCCGCCGGCGATCCGCGCCGGGCCATGCAGATGGCGCGCTCGATGATGCCCGGCTAGACGGGCGGCATGGGCGGCAGGCGCCCCTTTAGCGGCACAACACGGAGGAAAGGTGACCACACGAATTCGATTGGCCCGCGGCGGTTCCAAGAAGCGCCCGTTCTACCGCATCGTCGTGGCGGACAAGGCCGCCCCGCGGGACGGACGCTATGTCGAGCGCATCGGCAGCTACAATCCCCTGCTCGAGAACAACAAGGCGACCTTCGACAAGGAGCGGGCGGAGTACTGGCTGGGCGTGGGCGCCCGGCCGTCGGACCGGGTGGTCAAGTTGATGTCCGTGGTGGGCATCGAGGTGCCCGCCAAACTGCGGGATTTCAAGCCCCCCGCGCCGGCCAAGCAGGGCCTGATCCAGCAACAACTGGAAGAAAAGCGCAAGGCGGCCCTGGAAGCCAAGGAGAAAGCAGCCAAAGCGAAGGAAGAAGCGGCGAAGGAGAGGGCCGCCAAGGAGAAAGCAGTCAAGGAAGAAGCGGCAAAGGCGGAGGCAGCCAAAGAAGAAGCGGCGAAGGCAGAGGCCGCTCAGGAAGAAGACGCTAAGGCGGCCGAGAAAGAAAAGGCCAAAGCGGCCGAAGCCGCGCAGGAGGAACCGGCCAAAGAAGAAGCGCCTAAAGCGGAGGCCTCTCAGGAAGAAGACGCTAAGTCGGCCGAAACCGCGCAGGACAAGCCGGCCAAACAAGAAGCGCCTAAAGCGAAG
>JAPUJL010000334.1 GCA_027296185.1 SAR324 cluster bacterium
CCAGATTCCCATCCCCGAGCTGGAGCCGCGGCTGTTTTCCTTCAACGCGCCCCAGGGCGCCTGCGAGGCGTGTCAGGGGTTGGGGTCGGTGAGCCGCTTCAGCGAGGCGCGGCTGACCGACCGGGCGGTTTCCATCCGCGACGGCACGTTCACCTGCTTCACCGAGCGGGGCAACCTGGTCTTCACCGACATCGACGTGGATTACCTGGCCGCCGTGGCGCGGTCCCTGGGCATCGACCCCGCCAAGCCCTGGGGCAAGCTGCCCGCCCGGCAGCGGCGGACGATGCTGGAAGGCAACGCGGACATCCGCCTGCGCATCCGCACGGTGTTCCGCAACCCCCGGGCGCTGCTGGAGAGCGCCCGGAGCGACGGAGAATGGCCGGGCCTGAACGCCATTCTCAAGTTCATCCAGCGCTTCGTAGGGGGCGCGCTGGACAAGTACCAGGAAGTTTCCGAGTGCGAGGCCTGCGCCGGCAAGCGGCTCAACCCGGTGGCCCTGGCGGTGACGTTCCGCGATCGGGACATCGACCGGCTGGCCAACATGACGGTCGAGGAGGCCGCCGCGTTCTTCCGCGGGTTGGCGCTTTCCGGCATCGAGCAGGTGGTGGGCAAGGACATCTTCCGGGAAATCCGGGGGCGGCTGGACTTCCTGGACGACGTGGGCGTGGGCTACCTGGCCTTGTCCCGTTCGGCCACGTCGCTCTCCGGTGGGGAGGCGCAACGCATCCGGCTGGCCTCCCAGGTGGGGTCGGGGCTGCAGGGGGTGCTCTACGTGCTGGACGAGCCGTCCATCGGGTTGCACCAGGTGGACAACCGCAAGCTGATCGAGATCCTGCGCCGCCTGCGGGATACGGGCAACACCGTGTTCGTCCTGGAGCACGATCAGGAGACCATCCTTTCGGCGGATCACGTGGTCGACCTGGGGCCCGGCGCCGGTCAGAAAGGCGGGAAAATTCTGGGGCAGGGACGCCCGGCCGATTTGATGGCGCTCGAGCATTCCCTCACGGGCAGTTACCTCCGGGGTACCAAGACCATCGAGATTCCCGCGCAGCGGCGGCCACTCAACGGAAAGGCGCTCACCGTGACCGGGGCGAAGCGCCACAACCTGCGCGGCCTGGACGTGACGGTGCCGCTGGGGGTGTTCGTGGTGGTGACGGGCGTCTCCGGCTCGGGCAAGTCCACGCTGGTACACGAAATTCTCAAGCCGGCCCTGAGCGCCCATCTGGCCAAGCCGGCGCAATCGCGGAAAGCGCCGCCCTCCAGGGACTACCGCCGCATCGCCGGGATGCAGCACCTGGACAAGGTGATCGAGATCGATCAATCGCCTATCGGCCGCACCCCGCGCAGCAATCCCGCGACGTATACGAAGGCCTTCGACGGCATCCGCGCCCTGTTCTCCCTGGTGCCCGAGGCGCGCATCCGCGGCTATAAGCCGGGCCGCTTCTCCTTCAACGTCCGCGGGGGGCGCTGCGAGACCTGCGAGGGGGCGGGGGTGAGCACCATCGAGATGCAATTCCTCAGCAACGTGGAGATCGTCTGCGAGGAATGCCAGGGGCGGCGCTTCAACGACGAGACGCTGCAGATCCACTACAAGGGCCGCACGATCCACCAGGTGCTGGAGATGACCGTGGACGAGGCGGCGGAGTTCTTCCGAAACATCCCCGCCGTGAGCCGCGTGCTCACCGCGCTGCAGTCGGTGGGACTGGGCTATATCCGGCTGGGTCAATCCTCGACCACCCTCTCGGGTGGCGAGGCACAGCGGGTGAAGCTGGCCTCCGAGCTGCGCAAGGTGGCCACGGGCCGCACGCTCTACCTGTTGGACGAGCCAACCACGGGCCTGCACTTTCACGACATCCGAACGCTGCTGGAGTGCCTGGGGCGGCTGGTGGAGCAGGGCAATACCGTGCTGGTGATCGAGCACAACCTGGACGTGATCAAGGTCGCCGACTACGTGATCGACCTGGGCCCCGGCGCCGGCAAGGACGGCGGCACCCTGGTCTGCGAGGGAACGCCGGAGCAGGTGGCGGCCCACCCCAGCTCCCTCACCGGCAAGGTGCTGCACGAGAAGCTGCACCCCACACCATTCGTAGTGGCGGAGCCGCGGGACATCGGCTCGTGGAACGGAAAGCGCGACCTGCAGGTGTGGGGCGCGGAGAAGAACAACCTCAAGCGCATCGACGTCACGATCCCCCGGGACACCCTGACCGTGATCACGGGCCCCTCGGGCTCGGGCAAGACCAGCCTCGCCTTCGACACGATCTTCGCCGAAGGGCAGGCGCGTTACGTGGAGTCGCTGTCGACCTATGCCCGCCGCTTCCTGGGGCGCATGGACAAGGCGCGGGTGGAGCGGATCGACGGGCTCGCCCCGGCCATCGCCATCGACCAGAAGAACAGCGGGCGCAGCCCCCGCTCCACGGTGGCGACGATCACGGAGGCGTACGACTACCTGCGGCTGCTCTATGCCCGGATCGGCATTCCCCACTGCCCTCACTGCGGCGAGCGGCTGGAAGGGTACACCCCCACCCGCCTGGCCCGGGAGCTGTCCCGCA
>JAPUJL010000335.1 GCA_027296185.1 SAR324 cluster bacterium
GGCGGCCGGCGGGCGGCGGCCGAAATTCCTGGGCGTCTCCGGGCGTTACTTCCAGCCAGGGAACGGGTAGATCAAATCGCCGGATTTAAATTTGGGCGGGTAGAGGATCACCATCTTGCCGGGCTGGGAGAACTCCGACACGTCGTGGCCTTGGATGTTCTGCAGCTGCACCA
Source organism: SAR324 cluster bacterium (assembly GCA_027296185.1). Classification (GTDB taxonomy): domain Bacteria; phylum SAR324; class SAR324; order SAR324; family JACQKK01; genus JAPUJL01. The sequence goes on from JAPUJL010000335.1 coordinate 174, forward strand.
GCAGCACCCGGGACTGTGCCCACTCGCCGTTAGAGCCGAACTTGATCTTGCCCACCACGGTGTCGAAGGGGTTGTTGTGGATGTACTCGCCCACGGTCTTCTGGTCCGTGCTCCCCGATCCCTCGATGGCCTGGCCCAGCACCTGCAAATAGGCATAGGCGAAGGGCGGGAGGTAATAGCCCAGCGGATCGAGCTTCTGCTTGGGTGCCTCGGCTTGGTACTTCTTCAGAAATGCGTCGATGCCCGGGAAGTTCATCGTGGGCTCGGGCGCCCAGAACCAGTAGTTGACGATGCCATTCAGGTCGGGGCCCAGACTGGTCTGAATGGACGTGTATTGCAGCCCCACCATGGTCCCGCCCACCATCTTGGGCTTGAGGCCGATTTCCTTGGAAGCCCTGACCAGCCCCACCGATTCCGGCGGGTAGGAGATGTAATAGACGATATCCGGGTTGCGCGCCTTGATGGCCCGCACGATGGGCGAGTAGTCGGGCGTGTTGGGCGGATACTTCTCGTCGTAGACCACCTCGAAGCCGTACTTTTCCACGTTCACCCGAGCGCCCACGACGGTGTTCTGGGCGAACTCGGAATCGGAGGAGAGCAGCGCTACGGTTCTGGGCTTCGGGTTCTGCTGGGCGGCGACGCTGAAGAAGCCCTCCGACCAGTTCACCGCCGGATCGGGTCCGGCCGGCATGATCTGGAAGTAATAGGGATAGTGGAACTTCTCGTTCACCGCCGTGGCGAACAGCGAGATGAAAACCAGGTCCCGGTCGATCACGATGGGCATCGCCGGGGCGGTGAGGTTGGTGCCGTAGCCGGAAACGATGAAGTCCACATCGTCCACGTCGAGCAGCTTGGCGTAGATGGCGGGGACGTTCGAGCCCTTGGTCTGGTCGTCGTAGAAAATCAGTTCCACCGGCCGCCCCAGCAGGCCGCCCGCGCGGTTGACGTCGTCGCGCCAGATTTCCATGGCCAGCAGCGCGGCCTTGCCCGCCTGGGCCAGCCCGCCCGTGAGGGCCATGCTGAATCCGATCTTGATCGGCTCCTGGGCCAGGGCGGGCCTTCCGCCGATTCCGGAGGCGATCAGCAGGCCGGCCACGATACCGGCGGCGATAAGCAGGTGACGGCCCATGAGCGGGGTGCGTGCCCTCGTTCCTTTCATCTTGTCCTCTTCGCTTGGGGATGGCCCCCGGTGGGCTGTGCGCAATGCACTCCTGCCCGCCCGGAAGATCGCCTCGGCGGCACGAGCGCCCACGGCTTCGATCGTTCCACCGGCCGCGCGGGCATGTGCCCCGGTCAGGCGAGCCAGCGCTTGCGCCGGCGATAATATTTGACTTCCCGATAGCTTTTCTTTCCGATCTCGGTCAATCCCAGGTAGAACTCCCGGATGTCCGCGTTGCCCTGAATGGTCTGGGCGTCGCCGTCCAGCACGATCCGGCCGTTTTCCAGCACGTAGGCGTATTGGGCCACCTTGAGCGCCTGGGCCACGTTCTGCTCGGCAAGGAGGATGGATACATTCTCCTCCCGGTTCATGCGGGTGATGATGCCGAAGATTTCCTGCACCAGTTGAGGCGCCAACCCCATCGACGGCTCGTCGAGCAGCATGAGCTTGGGGCGGACCATCAACGCTCGTCCGATGGCCACCATCTGTTGTTCCCCGCCGGAGATGTAGCCGGTCTTGACGCTCCTGCGGGCCACCAGCCGCGGGAAATACTCGTAGACCCGCTCCAGATCTTGCTTGATCGCCCTGCGTCCGTCGCGCCGGGTGTGGGCCCCGGTGAGCAGGTCCTCCTCGACGGTGAGGTGCTCGAAGCAGCGCCGCCCCTCCATTACCTGCACGACGCCGCTCTTGACGACGCGGGACGGGTCCATCTTCTCGATGCGGGTGCCGGCGAACTCGATGGTGCCCTTGGTAACGTCCCCCCGCTCGGCGCGCAACAGGTTGGAGATGGACTTCAGCGTGGTGCTCTTGCCGGCGCCGTTGGCGCCCAGCAGTGCCACGATCCCGCCCTGAGGAACCTCCAGGGACACCCCTTTGAGCACCAGGATCACGTGGTCGTAGACCACCTCGATATTGTTGACCCGCAACAGCGGATCGGAACCGTCACCGCTCACAGAATGGACCCGACGGGAAGGTTGTTCGAGCGAAGCCGTGCGCATGGGCGCGGCCGGCGGAATTTCGGGGGGGCGGCCATCGGGCGCCGCTCCCCGCTGGGTCATGGGGGCAAAGACCCCCGCGCTATAACCCCCCTCGTTGGGGGCGCGGAGGATCAGATGCCGTCTTCGGGCTTCGTCCGCGGCGTGATGCCTTTCTCCCTGGCGTATTTCGCGGAAGATTCCTTGATCATCCCGTGGACCAGTTCGGCGTCGGGTTTGATCCACCCGCCGAGGGGCACCCATTTGGTGCCGTCCCATTGCTGCATGCGCACCAAGCCGCCACCCTCGTGGTCGCGCCAGGAGGTTTTCAGCGGCGCCATCAGGCCGCCGGCACCCAGCTCGATCAGCCGGGCTTCGGTGATGTCGAGGTTTTCCAGGGCCCACTGCATCTCCGTGCCGCCGATGGCCCTGTTGCCGTATTTGGATTGGGCCAGGCGGATCGCCTCGGTAGTCACGATCCCGTGGATCACGCCCCGGTTGTAGAACACCGAGCCCACGCGGGTGGGCGATATGTTCCCTTTCATCTGGCCGTAGACATGCTCCAGAATGTCCTGAATCACCGGATAGTCCTTGCCCACGCCGTGGAAGTTGGTGGTGACATAGCCCGTGGCCGCGTCGCCAGCGGGAACCACGTCCTCCTCCGAGCCGCACCACCACACGCCCAGCACCCGGTTGCGGGGGAAGTCGATGCGGGCCGCCTCGCGCAGGGGCACCGTGCAGGAGATGCCCCAGTTGCGGTTGATCACCCAATCCGGCTTGATTTTCTTGATCTGCAGCCAGAGGGACTTCTGGTCGATTCCCGGCCAGGGCACCGGCAGGTGGGTGACTTCGAAGCCGTACATTTCCGCCATCTTGTTCAGCACGGGAATCGTCTCCTGCCCATAGGGGTGCTTCAGGTGCAGGTTGACGATCTTCATCCCCTTCAGTTTATCTTCGCCGCCTTCGGTCTGTGCGATGTAGCGGATTTTGGCGGTGTTCTGGGACCAGTAGTTGGTGATCAGCGGGAAGATGTAGGGGAACACCGTTCCGTCGCTGGCGTCGGTGCGGCCGTAACCCAGGCTGATGATCGGAATCTTGTCCCGGGTCGCCCGGTCGATCAGGGCGTAGGTGATCCCGGTGCTCAACGGGTGGAACACCGGCGCGCCCTTGGCGCCCTTGTTCTTCAGCCGCTCGTAGCACTCCACGCCGCGGTCGGTGTTGTAGGCGGTCTCGCACTCCTCGAAGACCAGCTTGACGCCGTTAATCCCGCCGTCCCGCTCGTTGAGCAGGACCAGGTAATCCTCGTAGCCCCCGCCGATGCCGCTGCCGCCCGGCGCGAACGGCCCGGTGCGGTAGATCAGGATCGGGATGAACTGTTCGTTATCGGCCACGTCCGGGCCGGTATCCGCCTCGGCGCTGCTTTGCTGCGGGTCCTTTTCGCAGCCGGCGGCCAACATCAGGCCCGCAGTCAACGCGAGAGCCAGCAGAACTCTCAGGGTCTTGCCTGTCGCTTGCATGACGTGATCTCCAATCGGGTTCCGAGAATTCCAGTCGTGATCAGAAAGGCATCCGGCAGTCTCGAGATTCAGCGAGGCCCGCGGCGAACCGGGGCCGGAACCGGGACTTCTGCCGGGTTCGTACTCCCGCATCTCTCTTAATACGGGAAGGGCCACAACCGCAATTTTTCTTTGATCGTCTGCCACAGCCGGGCCAGGCCATAGGGCTCGACGATGAGGAACAGAATGATCAAGCCCCCGAAGATCATCAATTCGGCGTTCGCCAGAAAATCCGACGCCCCGGAGATGTGGAGGAAGACGATCGCCTGGCTGATGAGGATCGGCAGCAGCACGATGAAGCCCGCCCCCAAAAACGAGCCCAGAATCGTCCCCAGTCCGCCGATGATGATCATCCCCAACAGCCGGAAGGAGACGGCAAGCTCGAAGGCCGTCACCTCCAGGGAGCCCAGATAGCAGAAAGCGTACAGGGCGCCGGCCACTCCAGCGTAAAAGGAGCTCACCATGAACGCCAGGAGCTTGTAAGGGAAGAGCCGGATGCCCATGATCTCCGCCGCCACGTCCAGGTCCCGGATCGCCCTCCAGGAGCGCCCCACCTCCGAGCGCCCCAGATTCTTCGCGACGATGGCCAGCACCACCACCACGCTCAGGGTGAGCAGGTACTTGTCCAGGTTGCTCGAGACGTCCCAGCCCATGATGTTCATGGGAGGCGTGTCGATGGCGCCCAGCATGCTGCCCCCGGCAAACCAGTTGAACGAGACCAGCACCCACTCGATGGTGAACTGCGCCGCCAGCGTCGCCACGGCCAGGTAAAATCCCTTGATCCGCAGCGAGGGCAATCCGAACAGCAGCCCCACCGCCGCCGCAACGAACCCGGCCAGCAGGAAATTCACCAGCACCGGCGTGTGCAGCCGCACCGCGAAGTTGTACGAGGCGTAGGCGCCCACCGCCATGAAGGCGGCGTGACCGAGGGAAAGCTGACCGCAGAAGCCGGTCAGGATGTTCAGGCCGATGGCCGAGAGGGAATAGATCAGGAACAGCGTCAGGATGCTGGACAGCCAATAATCGTTGGCGATGAGCGGAATCACGACGAAGGCGAAAACCAGCAGGGCGCCGAAGGCCCAGCGGTCCTGGAGCAGCGGAAACATCCGCATGTCCTTCGCGTAGGAGGAGGCGAACTGCCCGCTTTCCCGGTAGATCATGCCTAAACCCTTTCGATGATCTCGTCGCCGAACAGCCCGTAAGGCCGCACGAACAGCACGAGCATCGCCAGCAGGTATCCGAAGAAGCTCTCGATGCCGCCCAGTCCGAAGTAGAGGCTCAGGTACACCTCGGCCACCTTTTCCGAACCGCCGATGATCAGCCCTCCCACCACCGCGCCGGTGATGCTGTTGAAGCCGCCCAGGATCAGCACGGCCAGGGCCTTGAGCACGATCAGCGTGAGGCTGTACTGGACGCCGAGGCGGGTGCCCCACAGGATTCCCGCGACCAGGGCCACCATGCCGGCGAGGGCCCACGTGACACCCCAGATCATCCGCAGCGAGATGCCCACGGAAAGCGCGGCGGTGTGATCGTCGGAAACGGCCCGCAGGGCCCGCCCGATCCGGGTGCGGTGAAAGAAGATCACCAGCCCCACCACCAACAGGATCGCCACGCCCGCGGCGAACAGCTCGAACTGACTCACGTCGATGGGGAATCCCTTGAAGGGCCGGTCGGGAATGCCGATGTCCAGCCCGTGGGGCTGGGTGCCCCAGATGCCTTGGGCGAGGCCCTCGAGAAAGAACGACAGCCCGATGGTCGCCATGAACAGGATCAGCGGCGGGCGCGCCACCAGCGGCCTCAGCACCACCCGCTCGATGGCCACGGCCAGCACCACCATCATCAGCAGCGCCAGCAGCACGGCAAGCCAGAACGGGATGCCCGCCTCCCAGAAGCTCACCATGCCCAGGGCGGCGAACAGGCACATGGAGCCCTGGGCGAAGTTGAAGACGCCGGAGGACTTGATGATGAGCACGAAGCCCAGGGCCACCACGGAATACATGAACCCCTGCAGCAGCCCACTCACCAGCACTTCCATGAAGAATAAGAATTCTTCCACTTACGTTTCCTCGATCGGTCCTCCGCCCGCCCGCCCGGCGCGGTCTGTTATATCGCCGGTGGCGGATGCGGGCGGCGGCTGGTCGTCGGTGGTTCCCAGATAGGCCCGGATCACGTCCGGGTGATTGCGGATTTCCGCCGGCGGCCCGTCGGCGATCTTCGAGCCGTAATCCAGCACCACGATCCGGTCGCAGATGTCCATCACGACGCCCATGTCGTGCTCGATCAGGGCGATGGTGATGCCCAACTCCTCGTTAGCGTCGAGGATGAAGCGGGAGATGTCCTCCTTCTCCTCCAGGTTCATCCCGGCCATGGGCTCGTCCAGCAGCAGCAGCTTCGGCTCCGCCGCCAGCGCCCGCCCCAGCTCCACCCGCTTCTGCATGCCGTAGGGCAGGGTGCCGACGGGCACCTTGCGGATGTGCTCGATGCCGAGGAAATCGATGATCTGCTCGACTCGCTCCCGCTGCTCGATCTCGGCCTTTTGCGCCGGACCCCAGAACATCGCCTGCAGAAAGAAGTTCGTGCGGATGAACTTCTTGCGGCCGGTCATCAGGTTTTCCAGGACGGTCATGGCGCGGAAGAGCCCCAAATTCTGGAAGGTGCGGGCCACCCCTTGATTCGCCACCGCGTGCGGCCGGAACCGGGTGCGGTCCTGCCCCTCGAACAGGATGCGCCCCTGCTGAGGGTGGTAGACACCGCTGATCACGTTGAGCAGGGAGGTCTTCCCGGCACCGTTGGGTCCGATGATGGCGAGAATTTCCCCCTCCCGAATCTCCAGGTTCACCCGGTCCAGGGCCTTCAGCCCGCCGAAGCTGAGGCTGATGTCCTCCACCTGCAGAATCGGCCGCCCCCCCGCTTTGAGCGCAATCCGCGGCGGCTCCCCCGCCGGGCCCGGCAGGGGTTCTGGAGTGACAGGGCCGCTCATGGGCGGTCGGTTGACGGGTCGGGTTGCGGCGCCGCGGGGGGTGGATCGGGATAGCGGAGCCGGTTCATGCGGCGGGCTGCACGTCTTCGATCTTCACGTCCGCGTGGATGGCCGAGGTACGGCCGTCCCCGAAGGTCACTTTCGCCTCGACGTGAATGGATTCCTGACCGGAATACAGGGCCTCCACCAGCGAGGCGTACTTCTTCTCGATGAAGCCGCGCCTCAGCTTCCGGGTGCGGGTGATCTCCTGGTCGTCCGGGTCCAGTTCCTTGTGCAGGATCAGGAAGCGCCGGATCTGGGCGCCCTTCAATTCCTCGTCCTGGGCCAGGCTACGGTTCACGCGCTCGACTTCGTCGCGGATCAACTCGTAGACCTCGGGCTTCTGGGCCAGGTCGGTGTAGCTGGTGTACATGATGTCGCGCTTCTCGGCCCAGTTGCCGACGGCCTCCAGATCGATGTTGACCAGCGCCGTGGCATGGGGGCGATCGCGGCCCACGGCCATCGCCTCCCGGATGAACGGAGAAAACTTGAGCTTGTTCTCCACGTATTTGGGGGCGAACAGGGAGCCGTCCTGCAGTTTCCCCACGTCCTTGATGCGGTCGATGATTTTCAGGTGCCCGTCGTGGTCCAGGAACCCCGCGTCGCCGGTGTGCACCCAGCCGTCCTCGAGGGTTTCGGCGGTGGCCTGCTCGTCCTTGTAGTAACCCTTGAAGACGCCGGGGCTGCGGTACAGCACCTCGCCCACTTCGGTGAACCTTATTTCCGCCCAGGGCACGGGCGGTCCGCAGGTGTCCGAGCGCACGTCATGGTCCGTCTGCATGCTGACGAACACGCTGGCCTCGGTCTGGCCATAGATTTGCTTCAGGTTGACGCCCAGGGAACGGAAGAAGGTGAACAGCTCCGGGCCGATCGCCTCGCCGGCGGTGTAGGCGATACGCATGTGCCCCAGGCCCAGGATATCCTTGAGCGGGCCGTAAACCAGCACCCGGCCCAGCTGATACATCAGCGGGTCGATCAGGCCCGCGGCACCGCCGTTGGCCCGGCGGTTCTGCACGCGGTCGGCGACGGCCAGGAAGTAATGGAACAGCTTGCGCTTGATCCAGGCTGCCTCGTCCATGCGGATCATGACGTTGGTGAGGATATTTTCCCAAATGCGCGGCGGGGCGAAGAAGTAAGTGGGGCCGATCTCGCGCATGTTCGCCATCACGGTGTTGCCGTTCTCCGGGCAGTTCACCGTAAATCCCCCCACCAGCGCCAGGGCGATGGACAGGAAGAAATCGCCCACCCAGGCCATGGGCAAGTAGGCCATCACCTCTTCCTTATCCGTCAGATGCTCGAATTCGAGCACGAGCCGCGACGTCTCGATGAAGTTGCGGTAGGTGAGCATCACGCCCTTGGGCTGGCCGGTGGTGCCGGAGGTGTAGCAGATCACCGCCAGATCGTCCGGTTGCCCCTTACGGGCTTCCTGCTTCACGTAATCTGGATTCTGCAGGGCATACGCGCGGCCCTTTTCCCGCAAAGCGGCATAGCTGAGCAGGTAAGGCTGGGGGTAGTTGCGCAGCCCGCGCGGGTCCTCGTAGACGATAAAGTCCAGCTTGGAGCCGCTCTCCTTGAGTTGGATGAGCTTGTCCACCTGCTCCTGATCCTCGACCACGGCGAAGCGCGCCTCGGCATGATCGATGATGAATCTCATCTCCTCCTCGATGGAGTCCTGATAGAGCGGTACGGGTATGCCGCCCAGGGTCTGGGCCGCCAGCATCGCCCAATACAACTGGGGCCGGTTGTCGCCGATCACGGCCAGCTTGTCGCCCCGCTCGAGCCCCAGCGCCGCCAGGCCGTTGGCCAGCTCCTGAATCTGATCGTAGGAGGTCTGCCACGAATAGGACTGCCAGATGCCGAGATCCTTTTCCCGGATGGCGATCTTCTTGTGGCCGTAGCGCTTCGCGTTCCGCTCGAAGAGCAGCGGAAACGTGCCGAACTCTCCCGTGCCGGCGGAGGACGGTGCGGTGGCGGACGTCATGAGGGCCTGCTCCATGTGGGATTCCGGGGGCTGTCGAGCAGCGTGGCCCCAGGCGGGTCTACAACTCGGCATCCCAACACAACAGGCCCACTCGCGCAAGCCTCACCCGGGCCGAGTGGGCGGCGCCCCGGCCGGCCGCTGGCGGGAAACCCGCGAATGGCGGGACCGAGGAGTCGAAAATCGGGCGGTGCGGATATGAGGCGGTGCCGGTCGGTGCGCGGAATTCCAGCTGGGCGCGAACGCGGCACTCCATCGACGAGGGGATGTCGTTCGGAGGACGGAGGATCGGGCAGCTGTCGGGCAGGACCGGGGAGCGATGCGCC
>JAPUJL010000336.1 GCA_027296185.1 SAR324 cluster bacterium
CGGCCAGGGGCTTGCGGAACACGTCGCCGGTACAGACCGGCCCCTTGCCCGCTTCGGGAACGGCGGCCGCCCCGCTCCTTTCGCTGCCCGCCAGGAGGCCGGCTCCGCCTTCGGCCCCACTTTCGCCCTCATCGTCGAAGAACAGGGGACCTTCATCCTCGTCGATGGCTTCATCGATACCCCCGTGGATCGCCTCGTCGATACCCCCGCCGGCGATCGGGCTGCCCGCTCGCCCGGGCGGGGGCGCGCCCTGGGCGTAGCAGGCCTCCGCGGTGCGATAGCGCGTCAGCACCGACTCGCACACGGACCCCGCGGTTTCTCGGTAGAAGTAGGATTTGCCCAGGCAGTTGCCCCCGATGCGCGGGGCGTTCACGACACTGAGCACCCCCGCTGCTGCCGGCACCTCGGTGCTCAGCCGTTCCCCCAGCTCGTCCAGAATCAGAAAGAAGTCCAGGTCCGGTTCCCGGCCAGCCAGGGGCTGCACCGCCACGGCCACGATCTCCGGGTTGCCGAATTCCCGCTCGGTTTCCAGGTGGAACGCGTATTTCTCCGATGTGCTGCTGATGTACTGTTCCAGCGAGGTATCGATCCGCAACGCGCCGGAGGCGTCGAACAGCTCCCGGCGCGCCTCCCAGAAGAACAGTGCGCTCAGGCCCAGCACCGCCGCGATGACGAGCCAGGGGTGCTTCGTAATTCGCTGGAGGGCGCGGGTCAGCATGAGCCTGGGCGCACGGTGAGCGTCCGTCCGCCGGGGAGGCGGCTCCGTTCCCCCCATGACGCGGGATTGCGGCCATCCGGGCCCCTACGGCACAGGGCCGCGTGAGCCAAGGGCAGCGCCGGGCGCTGTGCGATTGGGGCCAGGGAGGGCGGATCGGGGGTCATCGGCGCCACCCCCGTCAGGTGCCCGAGAAGCGGCGGGTGTAGGTGATGAACGCTTGGGTGGACTCGATGGGTTTCCCTGTCATTTCCAAGGTTTCCGTCTCGAACCGGAGCAGCTTGAGCGCCCACTCGGAATTGAACTGGGGCCGTTGCCAGGCCCAGATGCCGAAGACCGTGCTCTGCTCGAAGGGGGCGGTTCGGTTCAGCGCCAGGGTGAGGTTGTGGTTCGCGCCGACGAGCCACTTGAAGACCCCGGTGAGGCTGCTTTTCTCCAAGTCCCGCTTTCGGCCAATGGGGGTCGGCTCGTTCTCGTACAGTAACACGTGGGTATCGGCCGGAACATCGATCAATTTGCGGTAGGAGTAGACGATTAGCATGAAGAAGAAGGGGAACGTCTTCTCGAAGGAGGTGGCGATTCCGATGTGGGGCACCCGAACGGTACTGAAGTCCACGCTTCCGTCCGGGGTCTGGATGTAGCTGTAGAAATTCTTCTTGTCGAAGAACCCCACGTCGGTCTTCCAGCCGATGGTCGCGAAGCTCGCGTCCAGCTCGAAGGTGAGGAAATTGACCTGCCGCTCCTCCTCCTTGAAGCTGTCGATCAGATCCTCGAAGGAACTGCCGTCCGCGCCGCTCTGCTCGCCCCGGAATCGCCACGCGATTTTCGAGTTGGTATCGAACCAGTGGAACGCGCCGATGCGCACGTCGTAGGAGCTTCCCAGCCACTGATATTGCAGACCGGCGTAATCGCGGAGAAAGGAATTGTCGTCCGGTTGCCTCCCAGCGTCGCGTGCCTGGGCATCGTCGCGGAAGTCCGTGAAGCGCATCCCGAAGGTGCGCTGGGCGATGGGCGCCAGCATGAAGCTGAAGCGCTGGTCGGTGCCGAAGCGGTCGTAGCGAAAGGAAGGCACCGACTCCTTGCTGGTTTCCGTGTCGAAGGTGAGGAAGCCGATGATGTTCCGGAAGTGGAGCACGTCGATGGGGCTGTCGAAATCGACCCGCCCCAGATCGAAGATCTGGTTGCCCCAGCGCAACCGATCCTCGCCGTCGCGCACGTTCAGATAAATCTCGTTGAACACGAAGTAGCTGTCGAAGAACTGCTCGCTCTCGGTGTCGTAGTTCTGGGTGAAGTCGATGGAGAATTTGACGAACTTGTAATTGGTCGGCGACTCCTCGATGCGGATGGTCTGCTGGTAGGAGTTGAGCAACCGCAGCTCGCGCAGCACGGTCTTGCCCGTGAAGAAGAAGAAGATGCCCCGCGTCTCGTTGACGCCGCCCAGGCCCCGGTAGCGGTGGCGGAAGAAGAGCTTCTCCCGGGAGAAAACCTCCCCGCCGTCCGCCGCCAGGGACGGCTCGTCCCGTTCAGAGAGGAAGGGCTGGTCGTCGCCGTCGGGACCTCCCTCCGCCGCGGCCTGTTCCTCCGACAGAAAGGGCTCGGCCTCCGATAGGAAGGGTTCGTCTTCTGAAAGAAACGGCTCGTCGTCCGGGAGCGGCTCCTCCTCGGAGAGAAACGGCTCGCCGCCGCCGGCATCGCCGGGCTCGGCCTGAGCCAGCAGCGGGCCCTCCCCCAGGGTCAGGGGCCGCCCCGCGAGTTCCGCGCCGGCGGTCTGGGCGGGCGCCCAGGCCGGCCAAAGCAGAACGGCAAGGATCGGTGCGAGCAGAGGGAGCAGCCGGGCGCGGTCCCCGGGCCGGGAAGTCCGCCGGCGCGGTTCCTCAATCGGTGAAGAAAAGGGAGTGGATGTCATAGCCCTTCAACTGGGGATCGTTGGAGGGATCGGGAAACAGCAGAATGCCCCCCTTGCCGTCCGGGAGCACGCGCACCTGGGTTTCGAAAAGGTACTGCTTCTCGCTGCCCTGGGTGGTGCGAACGCGCATGATCGTGGCAATCCACTGTCCGCCGATCTTCACGTAGTACTTGGGAAAGAAACGGTAGACCTTGCGTAGCGTTCCGTCGGCGAAATAGTTGGTCGTGACGGGCACGCCCCGCTCCTTGTCGACGATGGAGACGATCCGCTCGTAGGTGCCTTGGCCGGATTTCCGGGCGGTTTCGATCTTGAGAAACTTCGCCTTGCCTTCCACGTCGCTGCAGACGGAGGCGAAGTCCTCGCTGGCGAAGGGATCGAAATCCGTCACGTCCAGGTTGGTGCCCATGATCCGCCCCGAGGTGGTGTCACGGACGATGCTGCGGCAGGAGCTGTTGCTCGTGGCGTCGCACTGGGAGCAGATGAAATCCCGCCGGTCCCGGCTGATCAGGCACTGGCCGGAGTTGGGGCCCTTCATGACGTAGACGCGGCGCTTGTTGCCCGTGCGCACCAGGTGAATGTTTTGCAGCAACGCGATGCGCCGGTTGCGGTTTTTCCGCGCGCAATCGTCCCCCTCGCAAGGGCTCAGCTCCAGGTAGACACTGAGCTCGTCCCGCCAGAGGGGGTTGGCGGCCTTGGTCTCCGCCAGGAAGGCACGAATCTTCTGCTCGCTGTCCAGCTCTCCGCACGTTACCGCATGGAGGGCGGGGGACAGCAGCCCCAACGCCAGAAGGGCGATCCAGCCGGAATGCAATGCCTTCATGGCGTCCTCGAACCTGCGGGGAACCCGATGAAACGGGGAATCGGCACGTCGCTTCGCCGCCATCCTTAGTTCAGATCGCGTCAGGATGCAATTTCGAAGCTGACCACGGGTGGAGATCAGAACCGGCGCTCCGGGCGCGCATGGTCATCGTGCCCGGCATCTGCTAACAATCGGCTCCCACGGGCGCGATGCGCCCGCGCCGGCGGCCGACCCTGAATACGGAGAAGCGGTGATGCGCATAAAAGCGGCGGTGTGTTACGGCGAGCGGGAACCGCTGGTGGTGGAGGAGGTGGAACTCGATCCGCCACGAGCCAACGAGGTGTTGATCAAGTACGTGGCCAGCGGGGTCTGCCACAGCGACGTGAGCATCCACCAGGGCTTCCTGCCCCGGGACTATCCCCTGATTCTCGGCCACGAAGGGGCCGGCATCATCGAGCGGGTGGGGGAGGGCGTGACCGCGGTGCAGCCGGGAGATCACGTGGTGCTGGGCTTCATCCCCTCCTGCGGCACCTGCAAGTGGTGCCATGTGGGCGTGCCGATCCTCTGCGACCTGGGGGCGCACATCCGTACCGGCAAAATGATCGACGGCACCGCCCGCCACCACTCGACCAAGGACGGGCGGGACCTGCACACCCTGATGTTCATCAGCACCTTCGCCGAGTATTCCGTGGTGCCGGAAGCCTCGGTGGTGAAGGTGCCCGAGCACCTACCCCTGGAGAAGCTGTGCCTGCTGGGCTGCGGATTCACCACCGGCTTTGGCGCGGCGACCAACGCCATCCACATCAAGCCGGGGGAGACGGTGACCATCGTCGGTTGCGGCGGTCTGGGCACCGCGGCCATCCAGGGGGCCCGCCTGAGCGGCGCGGGAAAGATCATCGCCGTGGACGTGCAGGAGGCCAAGCTGGATCTGGCCAAGAAGTTCGGGGCGACACACACCGTCCGCTCCCGCGGTAACCCGGAGGAGGTGGTGAACGAGATCCTGGAGATCACCTGGGGCGTGGGCACCGATTACAGCATGGAGTTCGTGGGCGGCGACCAAACCGACGACACGGTGCGGGTGGCCTTCAACGCCGTGCGCAAGGGGGGGACGATGGTCATGATCGGCGTAGCGGAAAGGAGCAAGCAGAACTTCGCCATCGACCCTTACACCTTGGCCCTGTGGAGCAAGCGCATCGTGGGGGTGCTCTTCGGTAACGCCCAGTTCCGGGTGGACATTCCCCGCTACGCCGAACTGTACGACCAGGGCAAGATCGACCTGGACGGCATGGTCACCCAGGAGATCGAGCTCGGCCAGATCAACCAGGCCTTCGACGACGTGCTGGCGGGGGACCGGGTGATCCGCAGCGTCATCCGATTCTGAGGCCGATTCGGAAACCGATTCTGAAACCGGGGCCGCGCCATCCCTCGTTCGCCGGCCCATGGAGAGGAGCACCGCCATGACCACCCGCGCCCATTTTCTCCCCGCGGCTCTCGGGTTCGCCGCAGCCGCAGCCATCGCCCTCACGAGCGTCCTGTCGAGCGCCCTGCCCGGCACCGCCCGCGCCGCGGAGCGGCTGCCACGCACCATGGCCTGGACCGCCTACGGCACCACCTCGGCGGGCTATGCCCAGGCCGTGGCCATCGGCAACATGCTCAAGTCGAAGCACGGCATGTCCTTGCGGGTGCTGCCGGGCAAGAACGACGTCTCGCGGATGACCCCGCTGAGGAGCGGGCGGGTGGACATGTGCGCCTGCGGCATCGCCGCCTACTACGCCCAGGAAGGGGTGATGCTGTTCGCCCGCAAATCGTGGGGTCCGCAGCCGATCCGGGTGATTCTCACCTCCTCGGGCACCCTGGGCATCGGGCTGGCCACCGCCGCCGACGCGAACATCCGGACGCTCGCCGACCTGCGGGGCAAGCGGGTGGCCTGGATACGCGCCGGGGACGCCCTCAACCGGAATGCCGAGGCCTTCCTGCTGTTCGCCGGGCTGGGCTGGGACGACGTGGAGAAGGTGCAGTTTTCCGGCTTCAAGGAGTCCGCGGACGGGATCATCAACGATCAAGTCGACGCCGCCACGATGGCGACGATCACCCCCCACGCCAGCCGCATCGCCGCCAGCCCCCGCGGCCTGTTTTGGCCCCCCCTGCCCCATGACGACGAGGCAGCCTGGGCGCGGATTTACGTCCATTCGCCCTACTGGATTCCCCATGTCTCCACCACCGGCGCGGAGGTCTCGGAGGAGCGACCTTGGGAGGGCATGACCTACCCCTACCCGATCCTGGTGACCAACGCGGATTACGACGCGGACACCGTCTACCTGCTCCTCAGGGCCATGGACGAGAACTACGCCGATTACAAGGACAGCGCCCCCGGCGCGGCGGGCTGGGCGCTGGGCAATCAGAACTGGAATTGGGTGATGCCCATTCACGAGGGCACCGTCCGCTATTTAAACGAGGTCGGCGTGTGGAACGCCGAGCTCCAGGCCCACAACCAGGCGCTCATCCGCCGCCAGGAAGTCCTCGCCGAGGCCTGGCAGGCCCTTGCCGCGGCGGACGTGGACGAGGAGGCGTTCGAGGCCGAGTGGATGGCCCGCCGCGCCGCCGCGCTGAGCGCCACGGAAATGAGCGTGGTGTTCAACTAGGCCCGATCCCTATATCCGCCCATAACCACCCATGGCGGCCCGGTGGGAGGCGGAGCGCTGCTTCCGTCATTCCCTCGCCGCCTCCGGGTGCCTTGCCGCCTCCAGGTGGAATTTCAGGGACCACGCATTCACCCGCTCCGGATCCATGACCGAGCCCGTGCCCTCAGCCAAATCCGCCGACACCGAAGCTGGGGCCGCCGGAACCAACCGCCGCCGCAAACTGGGCGGACTTTGGCAGTGGTGGCTGATCGGGGCGGCGGCGGCCACGGTCTTCCTGTCGCTCAATCAACTGCTGAACCTGGGGTTCTTCGTCGGCCACACGCTGCTGTCGAACCAGTACCTGTACCTCGTGGTGGCGCTGCTGTTGCCCCTGGTCTTCCTGTACTGGCCCCTAACCGCGCGCTCCCCTCGAGACCGGGTGCCCTGGTACGACCTGGCCCTGGCCTTGGCGGCCCTGGTGGTGAGTGGCTATTTCATCGTCAACGCCGAGCGGATCGTCGACGAGGGATGGGAGTACGCCGCGCCGAATACCGCGGTCGTTTGGTCCGCCCTGCTCTGGGCGTTGGTGCTGGAGGCCACCCGCCGGGCCGGCGGCCTGGCCCTGACGGTGGTCGTGGTGGCGGTGTCGTTCTACCCCATCTATACCCACCTGGTTCCGGGGCCGATTCAGGGCCAGGAGGCCAGCCTGGCCGAAACGGCCATCTTCCACGCCATGAGCTCGGAGAGCGTGCTGGGCATTCCCATGCAGGCCTTCGCC
>JAPUJL010000337.1 GCA_027296185.1 SAR324 cluster bacterium
GCGCAAGAGGTTCTCCGTCCCGCAGAACGCCCATCCCTCCGGCCCGATGCCCGGCGCGCAACCGATCCTTCGGGCGCCCCCCGAATTTCCGTGGGCCCGTGACGCTAACGCCAGACCAGCCGGATCACTTGCTGCCGATCGCCGCCGTTGACCGTGAACGCCGCGCCTTGACGGGCCCCGTCCTTGCGGGCGGCCGCGACCCGGTAGTCGCCGGGGGCCAGATCGGCGTAAAACCACGGACCGTCGGCGGTTTCGTCGACGATCGTCTTGCCGTCCGCGTCATAAACGACCACACTCACGTCGGCCAAGTAGGCCCCGGAAAGTTCGGCGAACTCGATGCGCACGGAGAATTCCGGGTTGCGCACCCGCTCGTCCTTGCCGACGCCCCCCGAGAGCGTTCGCGGGGAGCCCTGGGCCAGGGCGAGTGCGGGAGTCATCAGCGATAACAAGGCTGCCGCCACCATCCAGCGGCGCAAGCCGGTGGGAATTGAGATCATCGTTCCTCCTCCCAGAGTGCCTGGACAGCGGGCATGAATCCGTTCGCACGTACTTCCCGACAAGGCCCACCGACGCCCATTTGCGCTACCGGCGGAGCTCTCGCGGCTTGTTCGTCACTCGAGCTTCGTTTTATCACGCCCCTGGCCCATTGGAAATCGGGCCAATTGAAATTGCGCCATATGAAATTGGCCGGCCCCGTTCAGGCATCCCGGCGGGCCGCCACCAGCAGCTAACCGGCGCTCGCACCGATTGCCGGCACCGCCCCATTCCGCTCCCATGGCCGATCCCCGAAAGTTCCGTTTTTCCATCGACCGCGGCGGCACGTTCACCGACATCTACGCGGAGATTCCCTCCGCGCCGGGCTTCATGACGATGAAGCTGCTGAGCGAGGATCCGGCCAATTACCCGGATGCGCCCCGGGAGGGGATCCGCCGCATTCTCGAAGCGGTGACGGGGCAGCCCCACCCCAAGCAAGGCTTCGAGGCCTCGGCCATCGAGTGGATCCGCATGGGCACCACGGTCGCCACCAACGCCCTGCTGGAGCGCAAGGGAGAGCCCATGGTGCTCGTGACCACCGAGGGCTTCGGCGATGTCCTGCGCATCGGCTATCAGAACCGGCCCCGCATCTTCGACCTGCGCATCGACCAGCCGGAATTGCTCTTCCAGCGCGTGATCGAGGCGCGCGAGCGGGTGCGGCTGTCCGGACCGGGATCGGACGGTCATCCCGGCCCCACGATCACCGGAACCACCGGCGAGGCGCTGCAAATACTGCAGCCCCTGGACGAGCCGCGGCTGACCGACGACCTGCGAGCCGCCCACGAGGCGGGCATCCGCGGCGTGGCGGTGGTGCTGCTGCACGCTTACACCTTCCCGCACCACGAGTCGCGGGTGGGAGGGATCGCCCGGGAGATCGGCTTCACTCAGGTGTCCCTGTCCCACGAGGTGCTGCCCACGGTGAAGATCGTGGGGCGGGGCGACACGACCACGGTCGATGCCTATCTCACCCCGCACATCATGGCCTACCTGGAGAGCTTCCGGGAAGGGTTCACGGACCGATTGGCCAGCACCAAGCTGTTGTTCATGCAAAGCCATGGCGGGCTGATCGACGCCTCCGGCTTTATCGGCAGCCGCGCCATCCTTTCCGGCCCCGCGGGGGGCGTGGTGGGCTACTCCCGCACCACCTACGACCCCGACCGCCCGCGGCCCGTGATCGGCTTCGACATGGGCGGAACCTCCACCGACGTCTCCCGCTACGGCGGCGAATTCGAACTCACCGACGAGAACGAGACGGCCGGAGTGCGTATTCAGGCGCCGCAGATGAACATCGTCACGGTCGCCGCGGGAGGCGGATCGCGCCTGTTCTACCGCAACGGCATGTTTCAGGCCGGACCGGAGAGTGCCGGGGCCCATCCCGGACCGGTGTGCTATCGCAAGGGCGGGTATTTGGCGATCACGGACGCCAACCTGGTGCTGGGACGAATCCTTCCCGGCCACTTCCCCCACATCTTCGGCCCCAACGAGGACCAGCCCCTCGACCTGGCGGCGAGCCAAGCCGCGTTCGACGAATTGCTGGAGGAGATCAACGCCGAGCGGGAGGGCCGCGGAATGCCCCCCTTCGCCCGGGAGGAGGTGGCGCTGGGATTCCTGCAGGCGGCCAACGAGACCATGGCGCGGCCGATCCGGGAAATCTCCGTGGCCCGCGGCTACGACATCAAAGAGCACGTCCTGGCCTGCTTCGGCGGCGCGGGGGGGCAACACGCCTGCGCCATCGCCCGCTCCCTGGGCGTTCGGCGAATCTCGATCCACCGCTTCGCCGGCATTCTTTCCGCCTATGGGATGGGGCTGGCCGACGTGGTGCGGGACCTCCAGGCGCCCGCCGCCGGCCAGCCGATGAGCGCCGAAGCCCTGAGGGAGTTGGAGGGCCGCTTCGCCGATCTGGAGTCCCAGGGCCGCGCGGCGCTGGAAGCGGAGGGGTTCGAAAGCGCGCACATCCAGCTACACCGCTACCTCAACCTGCGCTTCGACGGCTCGATCACCTCGATCATGATCCGCGAGCCGCCCGGGGGGGATTACGAGGCGGCATTCCGCGCCCACCACAAGAACGAGTACGGCTTCGAGGACCCCGATGCCCGCGTGCTGATCGACGATTTGCGGGTGCGCATGGCCGGCCAGGCCGAGCCACTGCAGAAGCTCGCGGTGAGCCCGGCAGCCGGCGAATTGCAGCCGGTCGACCAGGCCCGGACGTACTTCGAGGGGGGATGGCACGACACCCGCGTGTTCCGCTGGGACGACCTGCAGGCGGGCCACCGCATTGCCGGTGCGGCGCTGATCACCCAGGATGGCGGGACGATCCTCATCGAGCCGGGCTGCGAAGCGGAGGTGGGCGAGTTCGGGCAACTGGAAATCGCCGTGGCGCAACCGGGAAGGGAGCGGCTGCCCACCGAGCTGGATCCCATTCAGCTCAGCATCTTCAACAACCTCTTCATGTCCATCGCCGAGCAGATGGGCCGCACCCTGCAGCGCACCGCGGTTTCCACCAACATCAAGGAGCGGCTGGATTTCTCCTGCGCCATCTTCGATGCGTCGGGGGGCCTGGTGGCCAACGCCCCGCACATTCCCGTGCACCTGGGGGCCATGGGCGCAACGGTGCGGCAGCAGCTGGCCCTTCACGAGGGCAGCCTGCGGCAGGGGGACGTGCTGGCGACCAACGATCCCCATCACGGCGGCTCGCACCTGCCGGACATCACGGTGATCACGCCCGTGATGGGAGAAGGAGGCCCGCT
>JAPUJL010000338.1 GCA_027296185.1 SAR324 cluster bacterium
TTCCAGGAGTCGCCGCCCCAGGTCGCCAGCGCCGCGGGATCGTCCCGCCCGGTGGTGTAGAAGGTCCACTCCACGGCGCCGGTCGCGGTGTTGATGCCGAAGATGCGGCCTTCCACCGGATACTCGCCGCCGTTCTGACCGATGATGAGCAGGTCGCCCACAAAGGCGCCCGCGCCGGAGAAGCCGGCGGTGTCATGCTGGGAGTCCACCACTTGGTTTTCCCAGATCACGCTGCCGTCGCGCATGCTGATGGCGAAGATGCGGCCGTCGGACGTGCCCATGTACACTCGGCCGTCGCCGATGGTCAGGCCGCGGGTGTGGTTGAAGAAGGAGCGAGACGTGACCGCCTCGTCCAGTTCCGGCTGCCAGGACCAGAGCCGCTTGCCCGATTCGCCGTCCAGCTTCCAGACGTTCGACGGATTGGTCGCCAGGTACACGTCCCCATCGATGGCCAGAGGCGTCGAGTGAAGACCCTGCCGGGCATCACCCTGTTGGAAGATCCATGCCGGGCGCAACTTGCTCACGTTGCACGGATTGATTTGCTTCAGCGGGCTGTGCCGCCAACCGTTGTAGGTGCGGTGATACATGCACCAGTCGCCGTTGGGGCAATTCTTCATGGTCACCAGCGAAGAATCGGCCACCGCCACCGGAGCAGTAAACGCAAGCGTCAGGGCAACCGCGCCCAGCGCCAACGCCGCTTTTGCGATGATTTTATACATAATCCCTCCAAGATACGGACTGTTCGCGATCGCTACGCGAGAAGCCGCGATGAAGGATCCGCGGCATGTTGTCCAGGATCGGCCCGGAAACTGAGATCGGTGCTGATGCTTGCACGGTCGCTACTTCCCGGTGCTCGCCCAAGGTTCTTTCATTAATTCAGACTTGTGTCAATCACGAATCGGCCCCAAAGCCCAGCCTCACGGGAAAAAATGCGCCCGCGAGTACGGCTCGGGGCCGGCGCGAAGTTTGTGTAGAGAAATAATTTGGGAGCCGGGAACCGAGTGCGGCGCCGAGTCAGTACACCTGCCCCATGGAGCGGAAAATGAGATCGTCGAATACGATATGCGGCGGGGCGGAGAGGACGAAGCAGATCGCGTCGGTCACGTCGGAGGGCTGCATGGGCTGGGATTTCCGGTAGGCGTCCTGGGCGCGCTCCGCGTCCCGGTAAAAGCTGGCGTGAAAGCCCGTCGCGGTCAAGCCGGGCGACACCAGGCTGACCTTGATCGGGCTGCCCTCGATCATCAGCTCGTCCCGCATGCCGTCGTTGAGCGCCCGCACGGCATACTTGGTCGCGGAGTAGAAGCCGACCCCCCGGCCCGCAGGCACCCGCCGCGCCAGGCTGGAGGCGATGTTGACGATCCGCGCGTCGGGCTTGCCGCGCATCTGGGCGATGGCCTCGCGCATGCAGATGCTCAGGGCGAGCACGTTAACCTCGAGCATCTCGCGCCAGTCGGCGTTCTTGCCTTCGATCAGGGAGCCTTCCCATCCCAGGCCGGCGTTGTTGATCAGAACGTCCGCCGCGCCCCATTGCTCACGCAGGGCGGCGAACATCGCCGTGATGGATTCCTCGTCGCGCAGGTCCGTGGTCAGAGCCAGCGCCTCGCCGCCCTGGGCCTCGATTTCCCCCTTCAGCGTCTCCAGCCGTTCGCCCCGGCGGGCGGCGATCGCGACGCGCACGCCGTGTCCGGCCAGGCGCCTGGCCGTCTCCTCGCCGATGCCGCTGGAGGCGCCGGTGATCAGGCAAATCTTCCCTTTCCACTGCTCCATTCCGGTCATCCGCCATCCGCCTTTTCGATCGAGGGTATTCTGGGCGCAATCGATCCCGCGACGGCCCGGGGGGCGCGCCGCCACGCATCCGAGCCCCTGCCGGTACTGCAGGCGGGAGCGGCGCCCCGCGGGTTCGGCCGGGGCCCTTCCCGCCTCGCGGCTAAATTTCCCGCGCGGTCAGATGAGTGCCACCGCCCGCGTGTGACAGGGGGATCAGCAGGATCCGGCCGTAGCGCACCAGGTTGCGGTTGGGAATGCGATTCACCGCCAGCAACGCCGACATGGGCACCCCGTACCGCCGCGAGATTTGGCTCAGGGTCTCGCCACGCACCACCCGGTGGGAGACGATGTCGGGCAGCGGGAGCGGCCCCTTCGCCAGGGCCGCTTTCAGCCGCTCCGTTCCTCCCGGCGGGACCCGGAGCAACACATTGCCCCGATGATTGGGCGGAATCAACCCCTGCTTCCACGCCGGGTTGAGCTCCCACAACAACCGCGCGGATACGTCGATGCGCTTGGCGATCTCGTCCAACGTGGTCACGAACCGGCCCCGGACGACCTCATGCTTCAGGAACGCCTCCGGCTCCAGCGGGCCGAAGCCGTAGACCTCCAGATTGTTGTAGATCAACGCCACCGCCATGAAGGACGGCACGTAGCGCCGGGTCTGCAGGGGCAGGGAGAGATTCCAGAAGTCCTCCTGCCCCCCCAGAGCCCGGGAGGCCCGCATGGCCTGCTTCACGCGGCCTTCCCCGGCGTTGTATGCGGCCAGCGCCAGCTCCCAACTGCCGAAGCGCCCGTGCAGATGGCGCAGCAGCCTGGCTGCGGCGCGGGTGGAGAGGATCGGGTCCTGGCGCTCGTCGTACCAGGGCTCCACGCGCAGCCGGAAATGCCGCGCCGTGGTGCGCATGAACTGCCACAGACCCGCCGCGCGCTTGGGCGAAAGGGCACGCGGATCGAGATTGCTCTCCACGATCGCCAGATAGGCCAGATCGGCTGGCACGCCCTCCTCCCGCAGGATCGTCTGCATCATCGGGATGTACTGGCCGGCCCGGGCCAATCCGCGGGAAAAGGCCTGCCGGTGGGAATCGAGGAACATGCGCATGAACTTGCGCACCTCATCGTTCTCGTACAGCGCGATCTGCGCGGCACTGGGCGGCGGTGGGGCGGGCTCTTCCAACTCCGGTGGGCGGGTCTCGAACCCAAGCTCCTCTAGCAGCGGTGCCAACAGCGAGCGGGCCAGCCGCAGGAGCCGCGCCAGCAGAAGTTCCGCCTGCTCCGTGGGGGAAGCCCCCGGCTCCGGCAACCAGTGCTCGCCGTAGCCCGTGGAAAGCTCGACGAGGCCGCCGGAGGACCCGTGCGGCCCAACACGCGCGATGCGCATCGGGGAGGATGCGATCGGGACGCGCAGGGACCCCAAGCTGAAATTCGGAGGGGGCGGGGATGCCCGCCGGTCAGGCGGGTTCGCGTGGGCTCCGGAGCCCACCCATCCAATCAGGATCGCGCCGAGCGCGAGTCCGGTCCAGCAGCGATGTATGTCCACCAAGATACCTGCCTCCATGCATTGACAGCTTTACGGTTGAATCCATTCAACACGCGGTGGGCGTACTGAGCGGCCCCGATTCCGTCGGGACCGCGTGCTCGGCGAGAGTCCCGCCAAGGTGATGGTGTTTCGATACGGACTGTTCTCACGAGATGTGCCGGGTGTCAGGTTCGGGTTCCGGCACTTGGCCGGTCAACAGGCCCCGCTCCCGGACGTAGCCGGGCAGGTCGAAGCCCAACTTCTGCGGAAGGAGCGAGGTGACGATGGAAAGGGGATTCGACGAGGGTTGATGCGCCATGTCGATGGTCTCGCCCTCGGGCAGCATGCGGTGCTGTGCATCGAACACGACCCACACCTTGGGAAGCAGGGCCGGATTGTGATGCACCGCCAGCACGATCCCCAGCCGGTGGTCGCTCAGGCGGACGAAGCTGCCGACCGGATAGAGCCCCAGCGCGCTGACGAACTCGTCGACCAGCTGCGCGTCGAACCCTGGGCCGCCCCACTGGCGGATCCATTGCAGCGCCTCGTAGGGAGTCATGCGCGCCTTGCCCTGCCGGCCCGTGGTGAGGTTATCGTAGGTATCGACGATCATCACCATGCTGGCCATGCGCGAGATCTCGTCCTTGACGAGGCCCTGAGGAAAGCCACTCCCGTCGGAGCGCTCATGGTGTTGCAACAGCACCAGCAACGATCGTTTCTCGATTCCGCTCGCCTGATCGAAAAGCTGGGCGCCGAGCAGTGGGTGGGTGCGATAGTCCTGGAACTCCTCCGCCTCGTAGGGCGTCTGCTTCTCCACCAGCGCCAGGGGCAACTGCGTCTTGCCGATATCGTGCAGCAGCGCGCCGATGCCCACCGATTTCGATTCGCTGCGGGCGAAGCCGAGCCGGGTGCAAAATACCAGCGTCAGGATGCACACCCGCACGCAGTGCTGGAA
Source organism: SAR324 cluster bacterium (assembly GCA_027296185.1). Classification (GTDB taxonomy): domain Bacteria; phylum SAR324; class SAR324; order SAR324; family JACQKK01; genus JAPUJL01. The sequence goes on from JAPUJL010000338.1 coordinate 4,239, forward strand.
CGTCGCGTCGCTGTGCTCCTTGAGGCTGAGCAGGCTGGCCAGCGCGTCGCGATTGCGCAGGACGCTGCCGATCAACTCGTCGACCGTGGCATCGGCCAAGGCCACGTCCGGCTTTTCGCCGTTGCGCACCGCGTCCATCATGCGGGAGACCGAATCCAGAGCCTCCTCGTAGATGGTGTTGGCGCCGCTCAACTCCACCTCGTAGGGCACCGGGTCCGGCCGTCCGGCCGGCCCGCTGGCCGGTCCAGTAGCCGGTCCAGGCGCCGCTGCGGGAGAGTCGATCCCCTTGTCCGTGTCGATCACGACCTCGCGCACGTCCCATTCCTTGAGCTTGCGCACCTGGTCGCCGGATGTAATCGGGTTGCGGAAGACCGGCACCAGCAGCCAACTCCGGTCCAGCTGCTCCACGTACATACCGGGCACGAGCTGGTCGATAGGAATCTTGCGCAACATAGGACCTTTCAAATCCGCGTCGGGGATCATTCGCTCAGGCGTTCGACGGTAAACCGCTCCATACTGACCGGTTCGTTCGGTTTGATCCGCCCTTTCTCCCGGCAGATTGAGATCTGCTTCTCCGCCGAATCCACCCCCGGTAACATCGGCAGCAGCACCCCGCAGCGGGAGCCGGCCCGCACGATCAGGCCGTAGCGCTCCGGGTCCAGCGCGGCCATGGATTCCACGGCCTCGGGCGCGGACAGCAGATCGATGGAGATGCGCAGCCCGGGCAGCTCCTGCGGCCGTAGCGGCTCGAAGCGCGGGTCCCGCGTCGCCGCGGCGAGGCTGTTGCCGACCACCTCTTCCTCGAGGGTCGGCTTGGTCGGTTCCAGCGTCCCGATGCAGCCGCGCAGGCGGTCCCCGGGCATCGCCTTGAGCGAGACGAAGCAGGCTTGAGGTGCCGTGGCGCGCGGATAGAGCCCCTCGGCGTTTACGTCCCGCCCGGCGAAATGCCAACCGATCGCCTGCCGGGCCAGACCCAACAGCGGCGGCAGGTCCGCTTCCGGATGGGTCTCGTTAAAACTCACGGTCCACCACGAAATCCGCCAGTTGGGAGAGAGTGCCCCGCTCGGGCAGATCGGGCAATCCCTCCAGGTGCCGCTGGGCGCTGCGGGTGTAGCGCCGGGCCTCCTCCAGCGTGTACGGGAGCACCTCGTAATCGCGCATCAGCCCCACGACCCGTTGCACGTCTTCGTCGCCGAGCTCGTCCTGGGTCAGGCGGCCCATCAACTCCGCGCGTTCGCCCTCGTTCACCACTGCGAGCAGGCGGCTCAGGGGGAGCGTCACCTTGCGCTCACGCAGGTCGACGCCCAAGGGCTTGCCCACCTTGCTGCGATCCTCCACGTAATCCAGGGCATCGTCCACGATCTGGAAGGCGATCCCCAGGTCGTGGCCGTAGCGGTACAGGCTCTCCTGCCGCTCCGGCGGCGCCCCGCCGAAGCAGGCGCCGATCTTCGTCGCCGCGGCGAACAGGGAAGCCGTCTTGTGGACGATGATCGCCAGGTAGTCGGATTCGCTGGCCGATTCGAAGCGCCGGATCAGCTGCAGGATCTCTCCCTTCGCCATGAGGGAAGTGGCGTGCGAGATGGTGTCCAGCACCACCAGGTCTTCCAGCAGGGTCAGCGAGCGGAAGGCGATGGCCAGGAGGTAATCGCCCACCAGCACGCTGGCGGAATTGCCCCAGACGATGCGCGCGGTCTTCTGCTGCCTGCGCAGGTCCGAGCCGTCGACGACGTCGTCGTGCAGCAACGTAGCGGTATGAAGAAATTCCAGCGAGGCGGCGGCCTGGTGAATGGCTTCCCCGGCCCCGCCGAACATTCGGGCCGACAGGATCAGCACCGCCGGCCGCAAGCGCTTGCCGCCGGAGCGGAGGATGTGCTGTGCTACGTCGTTGAGGAGAGGAATCTCGGTGTCCAGGTGACCCAGGATCACCTGTTCCACCTGCGTCAGGTCCTCTTTGACGTCCGCAATCAGGCGGTCGAAATCCATTTTCTCCGTCCGCGAACCCGGGCGGCCCGCCAATCAGGTGCCTCGAAACGCGCGGCCAAGATCGGTTGACCCGCCCCACGTAATTCCGCACATTATATCATCAATTCCACATTTGAAAACCACGAGATCGCCCGTGACCGGTTTTTTCACCCAGCGCTGCAAATTCGCTCCCCGGGCTCCGGCTGGCCGGGCGGCGGCCCGATATGCGCGGTGCGGCCGCTCCCTGATGGTGGCGGTGACGGCGTTGTGGGTGTTGACGGGCGGCACGGGGTTGGCGCAAACGCCGCTGACGACGGAGATCGTCTCCGCGACCGGCGAGGTGCGAGGCGAGGCGAAAGTCTTTCCTAACTACGTGGAGGTGGTCGATTCCCTCGGCACGCCCAAGGGGGCGGTGGGGGTCGTCATGGTTCAGGGGCGGCTGCGGCTGTTTCTTATTCACGCCGACGCGCGGCGCACGCTGGTGGGCTGGGCGGAGCAACAGCGGGTGTTCAACGACCGGGACGAGCTCGTGGGCTATTACTTTTGGACTCCCACCTGGAGCTACGTGTACGACACGGAGATGAACAAGGTGGGCGAGGCACAGTGCCTGGCCTATCAGGGGGTCTGCGCCGCCGGGATCGCGGGCTATCTCCTGGGCCTGATGCCGTAGGCCGGGCCAGGTTCGGCCTCCGCTCCGCGCCGATACGAGCCGGATGATCGATCGTTACGAACTGTGGCACTCTACCGCAGCACTGCTGCTGATCCTCCTGTTGCGCCACGATCCGCGGAGCGCCCGGTTCCTGGGGCGCCGTGGGATCGCGCTGCTTTTAACCGGGGCGCTGCTGCCGCTGCTGGATTATACCCCCGCCCTGCTGCTCGCGCAGGATTCCATCGCCTTTCTTTCGCGGCCGCGGTGGATGCACAGCCTGCTCTACGGCGCCCTGTGGACGGCCGGCGGATCCCTGTTGGTTTCCTTCACCGCCGGTCCGCGCTGGGCGCTGCGGGTGGCGCCGCTGGTCGCGGCGGGCTTCGGACTTCATTTGCTATTGGATTGGGCGGCGGGCAGCCGGGTATGGCTGGGGTTTCCGGGGGGCGCCGAATTCACCGCCTGGCAACCATTCGCCAAGGGTCACGGGCTCCTGATTGCCCTGCTCGTGGCCGGCCATGCGGCCGCGGAGGCGCTGCCCCGTCACCGGCGCTGGGTGCGCCGGATCGTCCCGGCGGTGCTGGCCGTGTATCTGATCGGCGGAACGGTTCAGTATCTGGCCGTCCAGTACCGCGCCCGTGGACAGGCCCAGGGCCACGGCACGCCCGCCGTGGAGCCGGCCAACGCCTGGCGGACGCGCTGGCTGGCGATCTCGGACACGGGCTCTGGATACCGGGTGTCCGAGTTGAGCGCCTTCGGCGCCCGGCTGGCGCCCTCCATCAGCGTGGCGGCGTGGAACGATCAGCCCCGGCTGTTGAGCCTGCTGGCCGACCCGGCTGTACGCCGCTTCTATTTTCAGGTGTTCCGCCATCCGGTGGCCCGGATCGAGGAGTCGCCCGCCCGGCTGTCGCTGATCCTTCAGGAAGCGGGGGATCAGGTGCGGAGCGAGCCGGGCCGCACGTTCACCTACGAGACCACCCCGGATGGGGAGGAAACGGTCTACCGTGTCGCCCGCTTCGATTGAGCGCCCAGGGAGCACCGGCCCGCCGGTCACCCGGCAGGAACCTCATTCTCCGGTGCTGTGGGCGCGGCAGTTGGCCCAGCCTCCAGCGCCGCGCAAGCGCCCCAGGGGGCAGGACGAGGAGACCCGCGGCGAGGGCCCGCTCCGGGCCGTGCGGATCGTGGACAACCCGGTCAACACCTACGAGGAGGTGATGGGAATCTGCGCCGCGGTGCTGGGGGTCTCGCTGGAGGACGGCCTCCGGATCGCCTACACGGTCGATCACGAGGGCAGCTGCGTGGTCGGCGAGTGGCCGCTCGAGGAGGCGGAGCGCATCGCCTCGGGCATCCGCACCATCGGCATCGCAGTCCACGTCGAGCCCACCGGCGCCTGATGGACCGCACCGCAGCTTCATCGCGGAGCGATTCTCCCGACCCATCCCACCGCCCCTATCGCCCGCGGATGGTAGCAATCCCGACAGCCTTCCCGGCGAGTCCGGTGTATGATCCTGGTCGAACCGGAATGAGGGCCGCGCAACCCACGCAACCGCCGGCCCACCCAGGGGTGCCGAGCCCATGAACCGACGCGACAACGGTCCCAAGACCGCCCTGGTGCTCTCCGGGGGCGGCGCCCTGGGGGCTTACGAGGCGGGCGTCATCCACTATGTCCGTACCGCGCTGCCCAAGGAGATCGCGGAGGAGACCCTGTTCCAGATCTATTCCGGCACCAGCGTGGGCGCGATCAACTCCGCGTTTCTCGCCTCGACCGCCCACGACCCGGTGTTCCAGGGGGTGCGCATTCGCTCCCTGTGGCGGGACCTGACCGATGCGGACATCTATCGCACCGACGCCCAGGCCCTGGTGGGATTCCTGCTCAAGACGGGGTTCTTCACGGCCACCAACCTGATGGGCCTCGACCGCGCCACCGGGGGCAAGCTGGGCGGCGTGAGCGCGTTCCCCTTCAAGGGCGTGCTCGACACGACGCC
>JAPUJL010000339.1 GCA_027296185.1 SAR324 cluster bacterium
ACGACGAGTTGGCCCGCGATGATGGGGAGGATGGGGTATTCGCCATAGAAGGCGAGGGTCACGAACACCGTGGCGTCCACCGTCTGGGAGACCAGGGTGGAAGCGTTGTTGCGCAGCCAGAGATGCCGCCCGCCGAAGCGCTCCTTCAGCCACTGGAACTGGAAGACGTCCAGGGTCTGGCTGACCGCATAGGCGGCCAGGCTGGCCAGGATAATGCGGGGGGCCGAGCCCAAAACGCCGGCGTAGGCCTGCTGATTGTCCCAGAAGGGCGCGGCGGGAACGGCGACCGCCAGCGACACCAGCGCCCACACCAGCAGCAGCACCACGAAGCCGGCATTGACCAGGGCCTGCGTGGCGCGCCGGCCCCAGATTTCGCAGACCGTATCGGTCACCGCGAAAGTGATCGAATAGGCCAGCACCCCCGCCGGCACGACCAGCCCGCCGATCGTGACGATCTTGCTGGAAATCAGGTTCGCCGTGACCAGCGCCCCGACGAACGTGGCGGCGAGCAGCACGTACACTTCCAACGATTTGCGGTCGATCATGGGGCGGCTCGGATTTCAGCGGTAAATGCGGGGCTGCTGGATGATCAGCCGTTGCTCGGCCATGTCGTACTCCATCCCGCTGCCCTGGTGCACGGTTCCGTGTTGCTTGATCCAAATGGGATGGCGGGTGGTCAGCAGTCCCTTGTCGTAGCGGTAGTCCAGTTGCCGGCCGCGGAATTCGATCTGCCCCCCATGGAGGATGTGCACGCCCTCCTTCAGCAGCAGCAGCTTGGACTTCCGGTCGAGTTGCGCAAAGCCGGCGGTGCCTTCGACCATTTCGCGGATTCCACCTCCGTTGGCGGCGGGGAAGACGCGAAATCGCACCTCTTCGAGCAGGGTTTGCTCGGCGTCCTCCGCGTAGACCGCCTTTTCCGCCCAGACCATCAGGCGCAACTCGCCGTTATCCGAATGCTGCAGCACGGCATCGGTGAGGGTCAGCACATTGGCCGGACCGTAGCGCGCCTCCTTCTGCCGCCGCTCCAGCGAGTCCTGCACCCCGAGCAGTTGCCAGAGCACCACCGCGAACACCGCGATGGCCGCCACGGCGAGGAGGGTCGGGATACGCATGCCTGGAGCCTCCCGCGCGATGAAGCCCGGCTATGAGGACGAGCCCGGCTTGGTGCCCAGGGTGCGGGCCGACTCGATGAAATCTTCGGTACACAGCCGAAAGGCCCCCGCATGCGCTTCCGCAGCCTCTCCGTGCTCGGCGATGAAGTCCTGGAGCTTGGCGAAGCTGGCCCGGCGGCACAGTGTGACCAGATCGGCCCCGGTAAAGCCATCGGTCAGCGGCAACACCTGCGTCAAATCCGTCGAAGGGTCCAGAGGCAGCGCGGCGGCGTGAATCTTCAGGATCTCGAGGCGCTCCTCGGGGGACGGAGGGGCCAGCTCGATCACGATGCCGAAGCGGCCCGGGTTCAGCAGGGCGCGCTCCAACAGTTCGATGCGGTTGGTGGCGCCGACCACCACCACCTCGCTCAGCGTCCCCAGGGCGTCCAACTCGCTGAGGAATTGACCGATCAGCCGGTCGCGGCCGCCGTAATCCTGAACGGCGCTCCGGCTGGGAAAGATGGTGTCGATCTCGTCGAAGAACAGCACGCAGGGCGAGGCCTGCTTGGCGCGGAGAAAGACCTGCCGCAGTGCCTTCTCCGATTCGCCCACCCACTTGGAAAACAGCGCGGCGGCATCCACGGTGATGAAGTTGAAGCCGGTTTCCGTGGCCAGGGCCCGCACCAGCATCGTCTTGCCCGTGCCCGGGGGGCCGCTCAACAGAACGCCCTTGGGGCTGGGGGTGCCTGCCGCCTTGGACAGGCCGGGGTAAAGATAGGGCAGCTCCACCGCCGCGCGCAGCATCCGCTTGGGCTCCTCGAGCCCGCCCACGTCCTTCCAGCGCACGTTGGGCCGCTCGGCGAAGAACTCCCGGATGGCCGTGGGCTCGATGCCCTTCAACGCGTCGACGAAGTGGCGCATCTGGATGCTGGTCTCCTCCACCCACTCGCTGATCTCCCGTTCGGTGAAGTCCTCCCGCTTGAGCACGTCCTGCAGGGCGCGCATGCCGGCTTCCTTGCACAGCACCTCCAGGTCGGCCCCGACGAAGCCGTGGGTCACCTCGGCCAGCCGCTCCAGATCGACGTCGTCGTCCAGGGGCATGCCGCGGGAGTGGATGCGCAAGATCTGCAGGCGGCCGATGCGGTTGGGCACCCGCACGGAAATTTCCCGGTCGAACCGCCCCGGGCGGCGCAAGGCATGGTCCAGCACCTCCGGAATATTCGTCGCGCCGATCACCACCACCTCGCCCCGGGAGACCATGCCGTCCATCAGCGCAAGCAACTGCGCCACCACCCGCTTTTCCACCTCGCCCGTGACCTCGGAGCGCTTGGGGGCAATGGCATCGATTTCGTCGAGGAAGATGATGCTGGGCGCCTTGCGCTGGGCCTCCTCGAAAATCTCGCGGAGTTTGGCCTCGCTTTCGCCGTAGAACTTGTGGATGATCTCCGGGCCGTTGACCCGGATGAAGTGGGCCTTCACCTCGCCGGCCACGGCGCGGGCGATGGTGGTCTTTCCGGTTCCGGGCGGTCCGTAGAGCAGCACGCCTTTGGGCGGCTCGATGCGCAGCCTGGCGAAGAATTCGGGGTATTTCATCGGGAGCTCGATCATCTCCCGGATGCGCGCCAACTCCTCCTCCAGCCCGCCGATGTCCTCGTACTTGATCGTGTAGTCCGGCGGTTGCGAGATGCGCGGGTGTTCCTGGATGCGGATGTCCGTGTTGGGCCCTGCGATGGCCCCGACCGCTTCCGGCTCGAAAAGGGAAACCAGGAATTGGGTTCCCTTCCGGGAGAACAAGGGAATCTTCACCTTGTTCCCCTTCATCAGCGCCATGCCCGCCAGGTGCTCGCGGATGCGGCGCACCTCGTCCACGCCGTAGGTGTTGCGCTCCATCGGCGCCAGGAGCAGTGTCAGGGCGGGAGGCACCACTTCCACGCTTACCCCGACCTGGCCGTCCACGCTCACCGAGGCGTTCTCCCGGGTGAGGCCATCCATTTGAATGACGTTGCGCCGGTCGTCCTCGGGCATCAGCGGCCACACCCGCGCCAGGGCCTGCTGGTCGCCCTCGAGGAGCACCACGTCCCCCGGGCGGATGCCCAGCGCGTCCAGGGTGGACTTGCTCACCCGCACGATGCCCTGCTCCACGTCATCCAGGCGCGCCTCGGTCACCCGCAGGCGCAGGGAAGGTTGCGCGGGTGGCCGAGCGGATGCGGGTTCTTCGGATTGCAGTGTCATCGCGGTCACTACGAGCAGGATGCGCCCCGCACCCCAACGGGCGCGGGCTGTGGCGGAAACGTCATGATAGGCGAACGGCGGCGCCCTTGGCAAACCGCCCGCCGGCCCCTCCGCCGCGGGGCGCTTGCGGTCCGCACGGGGGAGAGGCTACCGTGTGGCAACGTTGACGGGGCTTTTCCCGCACGTTGCGCCTCATGTGGGTTTTTCGAGTGTCCGTGAAATCGATCCCCGCCCGCGTTCTGCTGATGGCCGTGATGGTGGGCCTCGATCAGGCCATCAAGATTTTCGTGCGGGAGCGGGTGGCCCTGCACCGCTCGTTCGAGTTGATTCCCCAACTGCTCGATTTCACCCATGTGGAAAACCCGGGGGTCAGCTTCAGCGTGTTGGGGGGATTGCCCGATGGGGTGCGGATTCCGCTGCTGGTGTCGTTCTCCGCGGTGGCCGTTGTCGGGCTGGGGTTCTTCTGGTTGAAGCGCCGCCGGCACATGAACGGCTGGACCGAGTGGGCGTTCCTGCTGATCCTGCCCGGTGCGATGGGGAATTTGATCGACCGCGCGTGGTTCGGCACGGTGACCGACTTCCTGCACTTCCGGTTCTACTCGACCAGTTTCTTCGTCAATAACCTGGCGGACGTCTTTATCAGCTTAGGCGTGGTGGCTTTCGTGGTGGGAACCTTCGCCCGCGATGCCGACCGGGGCTTCTGACCTCACCGGTGGGTCCCGCAGGTCGGCCGGGCGGTGAACGAGGCCAGTGCGGCTACGTTCTTCTCGGCGCCGCGCACCCAGGAGGTGGCTGGCGGGGGGAGTCTTCGAGCGATCGAGGGATCTCCGCG
>JAPUJL010000034.1 GCA_027296185.1 SAR324 cluster bacterium
CCTTGGGTGTCTTGGCCGGCCCGGCGTAGTAGACCGGGTGGGCCTTGAAGAACTCCGGCAGCTCGCCGCCCCGCTCCACCAGCTCCTTCAGGCGCGCATGGGCGATATCCCGCGCCACCACCAGCTTGCCGCTGAGGGAGAGCCGGGTGCGGATGGGATATTGGGTCAGCTCGCCGAGGATCTCGTCCATGGGGCGGTCCAGGTTCACCTGCACCGGGTCCCCCTCGTCGATCTGGGAAGGCTCCGGCAGGAAGCGCGCCGGATCCTCGTCCAGTTGCTCGAGGAACACCCCGTCGTGGACGATCTTGCCCAGGATGTTGCGGTCGGCGCTGCAGCTCACCCCCAGGCCGATGGGCAACGAGGCGCCGTGGCGGGGCAGCCGGATCACCCGCACGTCGTGGGCGAAGTACTTGCCGCCGAACTGGGCGCCGATGCCGCCGCGCTGGGCCAGCTCCAGCACCACCTGCTCCAGCTCCCGGTCCCGGAAGGCCGAGCCGCCCTTGTTGCCCTGGGCCGGGAGGTGATCCAGGTAGCCCGAGGTGGCCAGCTTCAGCGTCTTCATGGTCGCCTCGGCCGAGGTCCCGCCGATCACCAGCGCCAGGTGATAGGGCGGACAGGCCGCCGTGCCCAGGGAGCCCAGCTTTCCGGCGATCCACTTCGGCAGCGCCGTGGGGTTGAGGATGGCCCGCGTCTCCTGGAAGAGGAACATCTTGTTGGCCGAGCCGCCGCCCTTGGCCAGGAACAGGAGCTTGTATTCGTCGCCCTCGGTGGCGGCGATATCGATCTGGGCGGGCAGGTTGCTGCCCGTGTTGGTCTCCTCGTACATGGTCAGCGGCGCGTTCTGGGAATAACGCAGGTTCTCCTCCGTGTAGGTGCGGAAGATGCCCCGGCTCAGCGCCTCCTCGTCGTTGAAGTCCGTCCACACGCGCTGCCCCTTCTTGGCGAACACCACTGCCGTGCCCGTGTCCTGGCAGCTGGGCAGCACGCGGTCCGCGGCGATCACGGCGTTCTTCAGCAGGATCAGCGCCACGTAGCGGTCGTTGTCCGAGGCCTCCGGGTCGTCCAGAATGCGCCGCAGGGATTCCAGGTGGTGGGTGCGGTAGAGGTAGTTGATCTCGCTCAGCGCCACCCGCGCCAGTTCGCTGAGTGCCTCGGGCCGCACCTTCAGGATGCGCTGCCCCTCGAACTCCCCCGTGCTCACCCCCTCGCTCGTCAGCAACCGGTACTCGGTGGGGTCCTGCTCGATGGGGTAGGGCGGAACATACTCGAACTCAGGCATCGCTTTCACTCCGGCAGTAGCGGTGGGCATCGGAAAAAACGGGTCGTAGGCTTGGTCAGGCATGGGGGCAGGTTAGTAATGTTGATTTTACTTCACAGCGTCGTAGCTGCCAAGTACGTGGACGGTGTTGGGGGTTTGGCGCAGGTCGGCGAGGCAGGCCTCCGTATTGGGGTTATTGTCGATGTCCATGAAGAACACGTAGACCCAGGGGCGGATTTTGGCCGGGCGCGATTCCAGGCGGCAGATGTTGAGGCCGTGGGTGTGGAAGATGCGCAGCAGCTCGTAGAGCAGCCCCGGGCGGTCCTCGTCCGGCTCGATCATGAGCGAGGTCTTGCCCAGGCGGAAGTCGTGGTGCTCCACGTCCCGGCGGCGGCGGACGGCGAGGAAGCGGGTGGTGTTGTTGGCGTACGTCTGGATGTCCTCCGCGGCCAACTGAGCGGGATAGTCCGCGCCGAAATCCACCGGCACGATGGCGGCGAGGGGGGCCTGCTCGGCCCCCTCGATAAATTTCAACCCCGACTCGACGTTGCTGCGGGTGAAGTCCACGTCGGCTTGGGCCAGGTGAGCGGCGAGGTATTCGCTGCACTGGTCGAAGGCCTGGGGATGGGCATAGAAGCGCCGCACGTCGGGCAGGGGGGCACTGGCCAGCAGGCTGAAGCGCACCGGCACCGCGATCTCGCGGAAGATCGTGACCTTGTGGTTCACCAGCCCGTCCTGGGCCTGTCCCACGGTGCCGGCCACCGAGTTTTCGATGGGGAAGACCCCCCACGCGCGGGCGTCGCCCTCCACTTCCACCAGCACCTCGGGGATGGTGCGGGTGTAGTGGATGGCGGCCGAGGGATGACCCGTCGCCTCGCGGAGCCGCCGGGCGGCCTGGTCGCTGAAGGTGCCTTCCGGCCCCAGGGCGTACAGCACCGAGGGGGGCGCGCTTTCGCTGGGATCGGCCATGGGTGAATCGGGCCGGGAGCGGGGGGCCGGGGGATTGGGGCGGCGCGGGGGATTCACTGGCTCGCCTCCCGGGCCGGTGAGGCGGCGGCCACGCCACCGGTGCCGTGAGGCGAGGCGCCGAAGAACAGCTCGTGGGTCACCTTCCGGTGGCGCCGCTGCTGGATCAGCAACACCCGATCGCCCGCGCGCAGGACATCCTGTCCGCGGGGGATGAAAATCTCCCGGCCCCGCATGACCGCGCCGATCAGGACGCCCACCGGCAACTTCATGGAGACCAGGGGCCGCTCCTCGCAACGGGCGCCGGCGGTGACCTCCATTTCCAGCAGCTCGATGTCGCTGTTGGGAAACGCGAAGAAGGACTGCACGGTTTCTCCGCGGACGAACCGCAGGAGCTTGCGCGCGGTCAGCAGCCGCGGGCTGAACCCCACGCTTACCGCCTTGCGGCTCTCGAGGATGGGGATGTATTCCGGCTGCTTCACCAGGGCGATGGTGTGCGGGGTGCCATACTCCCGAGCCAGGAGGCACGAGACGATGTTCACCTGATCCAGGTTGGTGACGCTGATGAAGCTGTCCGCGTGCTCGATTCCTTCCGCCTTCAGGGAGAGGGAGTCGGTGCCGTCCACGTTCAGCACGAGCGTGCGGTTCAACAACTGGGAAAGGGTCTGGCACTTCTCCTCGGAGATTTCCATCAGCCGCACATGGGGTGTGCGATTCTCCAGCCGCCGCGCCACGGCCAGGCCGATGTTTCCGCCGCCGTTGATGAACACCCGCCGGCAGGCGGCGGTGGACAGGCGCAGATAGCGGGACAGGGCGTTCAGCCGGTCCGGCTCGCAGAAGAAGTACACCCGGTCGCCGGCGTGGATGCGGTGCTCCGCATGGGGGATGATCGGCTGCCCATTCTGCTGAATCAGGGCGATCAACGTGTTGGGGATGCGGCTATCCTGCCCGAACTCCAGCACCGTGGCACCGGCCAAGCGGCTGTCCTCCCGGATGGGGAACCGCACCAGCAGCACCCGGTCGTCCAGGAACTGATTGAAATCCGTCACCTGCGGGTGGGTGACCAGGTTGGCCAGATGCTCCGCCGCCACCTCGTAGGGGTTGATGATGAGGTCGATTCCCAGGTAGGTGCGGTCGCTGACCGAGGAGCCCTCGCCGAACACGATGGACTTCACCCGGGCGATGCGCTTCGCCGCCCCTGCCTCGGCGGCCATGAGGCGGGCGATGATGTTGGTCTCGTCGTAGTTGGTGATTGCGAGAAACAGGTCCGCACGGCCCACCTCCGCATGCGCCAGGGTCTCGGTGTCGGTGGCCGTGCCGAGGAAGGTGGTGATGTTGAAATCCTGGCGCAGCCGTTCCAGTACACCGGCGTCGTTGTCGATGGCGGCGATTTCGACCCCCTCGCGGTACAATGCCCCCGCGACGTGGTAGCCAACCTCGCCGGCGCCCGCGATGACGACTCTCAAATCGGCGGTCCTTTCGATCGGGGTCCCAGTTGCCGGCGTTGCGCGCCCGGCAACCACTGAAACAGGCCTGGGAAAAATGATAGACGAATCCCTCGCGGGTAGGCAAGGCACCCGAT
>JAPUJL010000340.1 GCA_027296185.1 SAR324 cluster bacterium
AAGACCCCGGCACCGGCTGCCCCATGCTGTAGGTGCCGCCGCCATTGCCGCCATCGCCACCGGGCCGGCGCGGTTGGCGCCGGTCGGGCCGCTCCCTATAGATAACCCTGTCGAACTTCCTCGATTCCCCACCGCTGGAGCGTAGGAGGCCTTGGAGACCGCGGGCTTTGTCGTCATTCAGTTGTTGAACGGCGTGCAGTACGGCCTGCTGCTGTTTCTTCTGTCCACGGGGCTCACGCTGATCTTCGGGGTGATGGGGATCATCAACCTCGCCCACGGCTCCTTCTTCATGTTGGGCGCCTACGCGGCCTTCGCCCTGGCGCCGGTGGAGCTGGGATTCGCGGCCACCCTGCTGCTGAGCCTGCTGGCGGTGGTGGGCATCGGCGTCGTCACCGAATGGCTGGCGCTGCGCCCGCTCTACGGCCGGGATCATCTGGATCAGGTGCTGCTCACCTTCGGGCTGATCCTGATGTTCAACGAGTCGGTGCGGCTGATCTTCGGCTCGGACATCCAGTCCCTCGCCATGCCGGCGTTCCTGGAAGGCAACCTGCCCCTGTTCGGCGGCCACCGCTACCCCACCTACCGGCTGTTCATCACGGGCTTCGGGCTGGTGGTGGGCGCGGGGCTGTGGCTGCTGATCTACCGCACCCGGCTGGGGATGATCATCCGCGCCGGAGCCTCGCGGCGGGAGACGGTGAGTGCCCTGGGGATCAACATCCGCCTGGTTTTCACCGCCGTGTTCGGCCTGGGCGCTGGGCTGGCGGCGGCCTCGGGAATCGTCGCGGCGCCGATCCTCTCGCTCTATCCGGGCATGGGCGAGGAGATCGTCATTCTCACGTTCGTGGTGGTGGTGGTGGGAGGGCTGGGCTCGCTGCAGGGGGCCCTGCTCGCGAGCCTGCTGATCGGGATGGGCGATACCTTCGGCAAGGCGCTGCTACCGGAGCTCTCCTCGGTGATGGTGTACCTGCTGATGGTGCTGGTGCTCATTTTCCGCCCACGGGGCCTGTTCAGCCGGGGGGGATGACCGATGCTCACGATCGCCGCGCCCTGGGCGCGCCGCCTCGCCTATCCGGCTTTGCTGCCGGCGCTGGCCGCCATGCCGTGGATCGCCAGCGATTTCTACTTGGGTTTCGCGACGCTGATCCTGATCTTCTCGCTGTTCGCCATGAGCCTCGATTTGCTGGTGGGCTACACCGGCCTGGTGTCCCTGGGCCATGCGGCCTTCTTCGGGATCGGCGCCTATGCCACCGCCATCCTGGTCGAGCTGGAAGTGGTTCAGGCGGTGCTCGTGCTGCCCGCCAGCGTGCTGCTGGCCGCGCTCGCTGCGGCGGCGATCGGCGCCCTCAGCGTGCGGACGGCCGGGGTGTCCTTCATCATGATCACCCTGGCCCTGGCGCAGCTGGTGTACTACGTGGCGCTGAACTCGCCCTGGACCGGATCGACCGACGGCATGCTGATGTCCCAGCGGCCCGTGGTGGGGCTGCCCGGAATCGACCTGGAGGACAGCCGCCAGTTTTACTTCTACTGTTTGCTGTGGGTGGGCCTCTCCACGGTGCTGATGGCGCGTCTGGTGCGCTCCCCCTTCGGCCGGGCGCTGCAGGGCATCCGCGCCAACGAGGAGCGCATGGGGGCGATGGGATTCCGCACCGTGACCTACAAACTGGCGGTGTTCGTCATCGCCGGAGCTTTCGCCGGCTTGGCGGGCCATCTGTTCGTGTCGCTCCAGTTCTTCATCGATCCCACCAGTCTCCAGTGGAGCGCCTCGGGCCAGGTGTTGATGATGGTCGTGCTGGGGGGCGTGGGCACCCTGGCCGGACCCGCCATCGGCGCGCTGGTCTTCCACGGTTTGGAGGACCTGATCAGCAGCTACACCCAGCATTGGATGTTGCCCATGGGGCTGATCCTGGTGCTGGTCGTGCTGTTCGGGCGCGGCGGCCTGATGGGACTCTGGCGGCGCTGGCAAGCCCGCCGGTCCGCCCGTCCGCCGGGCCGGCCGGATGGGGGAGGCCGCGATGACGCCTGAATCCGTTCCGGCCCTGGAGACCCGCGGGCTGACCAAGCGCTTCGGCGGGCTGACGGTCAACGCCGGCCTCGACCTGCGCATCGCTCCGGGAGAGGCCCGCGCCGTCATCGGTCCCAACGGCGCGGGCAAGACCACCCTGATCAACCAGATCGCGGGCCACCTGCGCCCGGACCAGGGGGAGATCCTCTTCCAGGGCGGTCCCATCGCCGGTTGGCCCCCCTACCGCATTGCACGGCTGGGGATCGGCCGCTCCTTCCAGCAGACCAACCTGTTCTTCGAGTTTTCCGTTTTCGAGAACGTCCGGCTAGCCGCCCAAAGCCATCTGCCCCGCATGCTTCGCGTCTGGCGCGGCGCCGGCGCCTACGGCCCGGTCAACGAGCGGGCCGAACAGGCGCTGGAGACGGTCGGCCTGGCTCATCGCCGCGGCGCCCGGGCGGGCGGGCTTTCCCACGGGGAGCAGCGCCAGCTGGAGCTGGCCATGGTGCTGGCCTTGCGCCCCAAGCTGCTGTTGCTGGACGAGCCCATGGCCGGGCTTTCCCTGGAGGAAAGCCACCGCATCACCGAGCTGTTGCTGGAACTGAAGCGGGATCACACGATACTGCTCATCGAGCACGATATGGACGCCGTGTTCGCCATCGCGGACCGCATCACCGTCCTCGTCCACGGCCAGGAGATCGCCACGGGCGACGCCGAGGCCGTGCGCACCGATCCCGCCGTGATCGAAGCCTATCTGGGGGAGGATTAGCGGTGCTCGACATGCGCGGCGTTCACGCCTTCTACGGCAGCAGCCACGTGCTGCACGGCGTCTCACTGCGGGTGGAAGCGGGGGAGATCGCCACCCTGCTGGGGCGCAACGGCATGGGCAAGACCACCACCCTGCGCACCATCCTGGGTCTGGTGCGGCCTTCCCAAGGGTCTATCGAGTTCGACGGGTCGCCCATCGCCGGCGCCCGGACCCACCGCATCGCCCGGATGGGGATCGGCTGGGTGCCCGAGGACCGGGAGATCTTCCCCAACCTCACCGTCGAGGAGAACCTGGTCATGGCCGCCCGGCGTGGGCAGTGGACCCTCGGCCGGGTCTACGAGCTGTTTCCCAACCTGGGCGCCCGGCGGCGGCACTGGGGCGATCAGCTCTCCGGCGGCGAGGCTCAGATGCTCGCCATCGGCCGGGCGCTGCTCACCCAGCCCCGGCTGCTGCTGATGGACGAGGCCACCGAAGGGCTCTCGCCCCTGTTGCGTCAGGAAATTTGGCGGGTGATCGAGGCGATCCGCGAGCAGGGCGTAGCGATCCTATTGGTGGACAAGCACATCCACAAGCTGCTGTCCCTGGCCGGCCGCCACACCGTCCTCAGCAAGGGGCGCGTCGCCTTCTCCGGCACCTCCGATGAGCTCCGCCGCAATCTCGACTCCCTCCACGAAACCCTGGCGATATAGGCGCACGCTAAAACGGATAGCCGAAGATGATGACCGCGTTGCCGCCTTCGTCTCCGGTGGCGCCGATCGTCGGGCCGTCAAGGACACCGTAACCTCAAAAATCCTGCCCCCACGGATAGAAGAAGAAAACCGTCAGCTCGCCGCCCTCGTCGCCGGTCGCGTAGTCGGCCCGGTAGACCGAGCCGGAGCCGGTGATCAGCCGCAGGCCCATGCCGTAGGATTCTCGGGACTCGTCCCACAGCTTACCGCGCGATTCTGCCACGGTGCCGGTCTCGCCGAAAAAAGCGAGCTGGATGCCGGTGCGCACGTCCTTCCAGAACAGGTAATCGAACGGAGTCAGCTCGTCGGTCAGGTTCCAGCGGAACTCCGCGCCGTAGAAGGCCGTGTGGGCTCCCTGGAATCGGTCCTGGGGGTAGGAGCG
>JAPUJL010000341.1 GCA_027296185.1 SAR324 cluster bacterium
TCCCCCCTCGTCCACCACCCGCAGGCCGCAGCTGGATTGCCCGGAGAGGATAGCGATGTCCCGCACGCCATCGGCGGGCTCGGCGATGCGCCGCCGCAATTCTCCGGCATCCGCCGGGTGCACCGCGGCGCCCAGGTCGAACTCGGCCAGCACCTGCCGCAGACGCTCGGCCCCCGTATCCGAGCGGGCGGCCAGGCAGACCTCGGCGCCGCCATCCCGCCAGCGCCGGAGCTGATCCATGATGCCGGCCAGAGCGTTGTGCACACTGGCGCCCGAGGCGGCGGCCAGGGAGCGCAGGGAGCCGTTGTCCACGAACGGAAATACCAGGGAGGCCCCGTCGCCCTCGACCCGCAGCTCGTCCAGGGGCACCCGGTAGAACCCGCCCAGGGCCCGCTCCTGAGCCGCGGGGTCGAGATAGAACGCCTCCGGTGGCACGGCCAGATTGCCCTGCTCCAAGCACAGCTCGTACTCCTGGAGCACCTCGTCCCAGGCGTCCCGCACCCGCCGCTCGATCCGGGCCGGGTCGTCCAGCAGCACGATCGTGTCTGTCGGCAAGGCCTCGTGGAGCCAGCCGGCCCGCTCGTAGAAGAGGGGCAGCAACTGCTCGCAGCCGGGAAAAGGCGCCCCGCGCTCCACGGCGGCGTGGAGCTGGCGATACCGCTCGCGGCTCACCTGGCTTTTGTAGTGAGGCAGGGCGGCCAGCGCCCGGCGGGTGGTCTCCGCGTTCACCGCCACCTCGCTGGCCGGATAGAGCGTCACGGCTTCGAGGGGCTGGAAGGATTTTTGCGATTCCACCTCGAACAGCCGCAGGGACTCCAGCTCGTCGTCGAAGAAATCCAGCCGCACCGGATGGGGCAGCTGGGAGGGGAAGATATCGACGATGTCCCCACGGGCGCTGAACTCGCCCGCCGTCTCGACCAGGTCCACCCGCACGTAGCCGGCGGCGGCGAGCCGGGCCAGCAGCTCCCGCCGCGCGTAAGTGCCCCCCGCCTGGACGGTGAAGCGCAACGCCGCGAGGGTCTCCGGCGGGATGGTACCCTGCATCAGGGCCTGGGCCGTCACCACCAGCACCGGCCGCTCGCCCTCGGTCAGCGCGGCGAGGGCCTCCATGCGTTGGGTCAGCCCCTCCACCTGGGGAGAAAAGTTGTCGTAGGGCATCGTCTCCCAGTGGGGAAACAGCAGCGCGCGCTTTTTCGAGAGAAAAAAGGCGGTGTCCTGGAGCAGTTTCTCGGCGCTGTCCAGGGATTCGGTCACCAGCGCCAGGGGCCGTCCGGACGCTTCGGCCAACGCGGCCGCGAGCCATCCCTTGCCCGCGCCCGCCAGCCCGCTCAGCCCTAGAGGCTCCCGCCGCTCCACGCGGCGGACCGCCTCGGCGAGCAAAGGCGCGATCAAGCCCGATTCCATGAGGTTTTGCGCTTGCATCCCGACCCGCAGGTGGTAGTATTTTGGGTTAAATCAAGGTTCAGTTTATCCCCGATATTGCGTGGGATTCCACCCTTTTTTCCGCGGGCAAAGCGCCACAGGAGCGGCGTCCCGATGCGAAGCAGCCAGACCCCGACGCGATCCTTCCGGGACCCCTCGGTCTCGTTGGGGCGGATTGCGCCGTGTGCAGGCGCCGCGTCCGGGATTCGGGATCGCCGGGCGGTTTCCGGTTCACACGGAGAAGCTCATGCTAACGGAACGAATTGACCTGGGCCTCACGTTCGACGACGTGTTGCTGGTTCCCGCACGCTCGGATATCCACCCCACCGAAGCGGATCTGACCACCCGGTTTACCCGCAACATCAAGCTGAACATGCCGTTGGTCAGCGCGGCCATGGACACGGTCACGGAATACCGCACCGCGATCTGCATGGCCCAGGAGGGTGGCGTGGGGGTCATTCACAAGAACATGAGCGTCGAAGAGCAGTCCATGCAGGTGGACCTGGTCAAGCGCTCGGAGAGCGGGATGATCGCCAACCCGATCACCATCTCCCCCGGCGCCAAGGTGGAAGCGGCGCTGGAGATGATGGATAAATTCCGCATCTCCGGCGTGCCGGTCACCCAGGGCAAGGAGTTGGTCGGCATCCTGACCAACCGCGACATCCGCTTCGAGACCGATTTCGACCAGCCCGTGCGCAACCTCATGACCCAGGGCCGGGACAAGCTGATCACCGTGGCGCCGGGCATCAGCCAGGAGCGCTCCAAGGAGCTGCTGCACCAGCACCGCATCGAAAAGCTGCTCGTGGTCAACGACCGCTTCGAGCTGGTGGGGCTGATCACCGTCAAGGACATCGAGAAGGCCCGCAAGTATCCCAACGCCTGCAAGGACGAGCGGGGGCGGCTCCGCGTGGGCGCGGCGGTAGGCGTCGGCCGGGATCACATGGAACGCACCGAGGCGGCCCTGGCTTCCGGAGCGGACGTGATCGTGGTGGATACGGCCCATGCCCACAGCGGCGCGGTGATCGAGGTAATCGAGGCGATCCGCTCCGAATTCCCCGACGCCGAGCTGGTGGGCGGCAACATCGTCACGGGCGAGGCCGCCGAGGCGCTGATCCGGGCGGGGGTGGACGCGGTGAAGGTGGGCATCGGCCCCGGCTCGATCTGCACCACCCGCATCGTCGCGGGGGTGGGCGTGCCCCAGCTGACCGCCATTCATCAGGTGGCCGCCACGACCGCGAAGCACGACATTCCCCTCATCTCCGACGGCGGCATCAAGTATTCCGGGGACATCGTCAAGGCCCTGGCCGCCGGGGCGGAGACCACCATGTTGGGCAACCTCTTCGCCGGCACCGACGAGAGCCCGGGTCAGACGATCCTGTTCCAGGGGCGCCGCTACAAGTTATACCGCGGCATGGGCTCCCTCAGCGCCATGGCCAAGGGGTCGGCGGACCGCTACTTCCAGGAAAACGTCACCGAGCCCATGAAGCTCGTGCCCGAGGGTGTGGAGGGGCGGGTGCCCTACCGGGGAGCGCTGGCCGAGCACATCAACCAGCTCGTGGGCGGCCTTCGTTCGGGCATGGGATACGTGGGCGCCGCCGACGTGCAGCAGTTGCGCACCGAGGCGCGGTTCCTCCGGGTGACTTTCGCCGGTCTCCAGGAAGGTCACGTCCACGACGTCTTCGTCACCGAGGAGGCGCCCAACTACCCGGTCACCGGCACATGATCCATCGTCGGACATTGCCGCGGGACCCCCCTGCTCCGTGGGGGAGGCGCCTGTCCGCGGCGCTGACGGGAGCGCTCGTAGCCGCCGGCCTGGCCGCCCTGGCGGCCAGTGCCGGGTGCTCCTTCCATTACGCCCAGGGTCAGGCTCTGGAGGCCCAGGAACGCTGGGAGGAGGCGTCCATCGAATACCGGCTGGCCTTCGTCGAGGATCCGGACGATCCGGATTACCGCGACGCCCTGGAGCGCATGAACAAGGTGGTGGCCCGGGAGAACTACGAGCGCTACCAGGAATATTTGGCGGGCAAGGAATTCCGCAAGGCCTACCACCGCCTCTCCGACGCCTCGAGTCAGGATCCGTCGTTCGAGCCCGTGCGGGAGGAGCAAGAAAAGTGGGTGCGGGTGCTGCTCAGCGGGCGGGTGCTGCTTTCCTTCGAGTCGCTGCGGACGAACCTCTCTCTGGCCGACGAGATTCGCTTGTTCGCCCGCTTCAACACGCCCAACCCGGGTCAGACGGTCGAGGGGGAGATCGACATCGACACGGGCATCTTCTTCGTCGAGGACCTGCTCTACGAACCGCCCGACCGGTTGCTGGTCTACTACACCCTAAACTCCATCGGGGTGAGCCTGGTTCAGGGCCGGAGTTCGAGGCGCCAATTCACCAGCACCCAGGTCATCCGCTTGGTCAACTTCCGCACGCCGGTGCTGGAAGCGTTCGAGGGCGAGCTGGACTTCGGGGATAAAGGCGAGCCGAAGCCGATCCAATCCCACCGGGATGGCCTGCCCGCCACCGAAGCGAATCGATTTGCCGGCCAGGAGCATTGGTATCCGCCGGTCAATTTGCGCTACTCCATGACGGCGGAAGGGGAGCGAGTCGTGGTCGACACCCGGCAAGGGCGCAGCGAATTCCTGCCCCGGTTCCTCTACCTCAACCGGGAAGCCCGCCGCCTGTTCGTGGGGTTCGGACATTACGAGATTCTCCAGCATCCCGACACTCGGCGCTGGGGCGTCACCCGCTTAGCCCTGGATGAATCGGACTATTTCCGCCGCTTGTCCAGAAACATTGCTTTACAACCCTACTTTTTTTACCATGGCCATGTGCTCGAGTTCGTCGAGCGCGAGCGCGGCTGAGGCCGCCGTGAGCGGCCTTCGGAGCCCCACTCGGCGGATTGGGCCGCCGCAAATGCAGCACGGGACGGCATGACGGCAAGGGAGAACACAAACGCGGGTTTGCCCAGCATCGCTATTTATCCCCCCAGTAAGCGGCGGGATTACCTCATGCTGGTCGCGGCGGTGGCAGCCTCGGACGAGGAACTGCACCCGGACGAATTGGAGTTGCTCAATCGCTGGATGAAGGAATTCGAGTTGCCCTCCCGGTACAAGCGCGCCGTTCTGGCCGCAGCGTACGACGAACCCCCGAACATCGACAAAATCCAACGGCGCCTGTCCAAGACCGATCTCGTCTACAGCCTCATGCTGGACATGATGGGCATGGCCATGGCGGACGGGGTGCTGATGGACGATGAGCGCATTCTGTTGCGGGACGTCGCCGACACGCTCGAGATCGACCCGATCGATTTCAACATCCTCATCGAGTTCGTCCATTCGGCCCACCACGCCTCGTTCCTGTCCAATCCGGAACCCCTCTACGAGCACAACATCGAGTCGGCTTTCGAGTTGCTGAAGCACAGGCGGGTGCGGCTGTTTGCCCATACGCTTCTGTGCGTGGTGTCGCCCGAGTTCGATCGAGTGCTCAAGGAGCGGTGGTTCGCGTCTCAGACCGATTGAGACCGTCCATTCGAGCCGTGGCGCCCGGGGGGCGGACCCCCCACGACACAGAAGCTTGGGTGCCGGGCGGGGCACCCGCAGCCCGTGCAGCGGCGTAAATTCGGTGGGGCGCGGGCGATCGGCACCCGGGCGAATGGGTTCCGCCCGCTCAACCAGCCTACGGTCCCATGATCGAGTTCGACGGGGTTAGCAAAAGCTACCTGGGGATGCGCCCCGTGCTCGAAAACGTCGTGCTACGGGTGAAGCGGGGGGACTTCTTGTACCTCACCGGCGTGAGCGGCGCGGGCAAGACCACCGTGTTCAAGCTGCTGATGCTGCTGGAGCGTCCCACCGCCGGCACGATCAAATTGAACGGCGCGGAGGTGACCGCCCTCGATTCCCGCCAAACCGCGTTCCACCGCCGGCGGATCGGCATGGTGTTCCAGGATTACCGGCTGCTGCCGCGGCTCTCCATCGAGGAGAACGTGGCGCTGCCTCTGCGGGTGGCGGGCTTGCCGCGGGTGCAGGTGCGAAAGCGCACCGCGGAATGCCTGCGGTGGGTGGGTCTGGAGGAGCGCCGCCAGGAGCTCGTGCAGGTTCTATCCGGGGGTGAGCAGCAACTCGTTGCCATCTCCCGGGCGATGGCGTTCGATCCGCCGGTCGTGCTGGCCGACGAGCCCACGGGCAACCTGGATCAGAACATGGCCCACACCGTGATGTCGCTGCTCCAACGGATCAATCAGCGGGGCACCACGGTTATCGTGGCGACCCACGATTTACACCTGATCCGCTCCTTCCGCGCGCGGACGTTGCTGATCAAGGATCGCGCGATCCACGAGGTGCGCCTGGTGGATCACCCGGATTCCCCCTTTTCGCCCGAGGCAGAACGGAGCCTGGGCGCCGTCCCCACCGGCTGAGCGATGTATTTCTCCTACGGAATTCCCCGCGGCCTGCAGAGCATCCGCACCGACTGGCGCGCTTCGATCTACAGCACGCTGATCATCGCCGCCTCCTTCGCCATGCTGGGCATCGGCGTGCTGCTCTATTTGAATGTGGTGCACATCTCGCGCATTTGGCTGGCCAACACGACGGTTTCCTTGTTTCTCGATCAGGGGATCAGCGCCGAGCGGCGTCAGGCGGTGCTTGAGCGGGTGCGGGCCGATCCCGCCGTGATCCATGCGATCGAGGTGAGCCCCCAGGAGGGGCTGAGCCAGTTGGCCGGCAAGCTGGGCGCCGACCACGGCCTGATGAACGGGGTCGACCCGGCCAACCTGCCCTACACGATCGATTTCGACCTCAGCGTCGACGAGCGCGCCAACATCCGGAAGATCGCCGCCCGGTACGGTGCCCTCGAGGGGGTGGGCGAGGTGGTCTACGCCGAACGGGCGCTGGAAAAGGTGCGGCTGTTCCTGCTGGTCACCCAGGCGGTGGGGCTGTTCTTCATCGCGCTGATCGTGCTGTCGTTTCTATTCATCGTCTCCAATTCGACCAAGCTTTCCCTGCACACGCGGCGCGACGAGATCGAGATCCTCTCCGCCGTGGGTGCCACCCGCAGCGTGATCAGCTCGAGCTTCGTGATCGAGGGGATGACGTTGTCGGGCGCCGGATTCCTGATCGCCCTGGGCATCGCCTGGGTGAGCTATCAACTCATTGTCGCGGCCTTGATCTGGAACCCCGCCACCTCCGCCCTGGGCGAGCGGACGCTGTTCTTTCCCCTGAAAATGCTGCTGCCCGCCTTCGCCGCCGCGGTGCTGCTGGGGGGCGCGGGCAGTCACATCTCCGTGTCCCGGATGCTGCGGGGGATCGAGGGATGATCCCGCCCCCCGGCACCCGCCGTTGCGGACAGTGTCACGTTGCCGCGCGCCGCGCCGGATGGCTCGTTCCGGTGCTGGTCTGCTGCGCGGCGTTGGCGTTGTTCGCGGCGGATGGGGAACCGCCGGGGGATGGAGCGGGCGACAGCCGGTTGCAGCTCAAGCAGCTTCGCCACGAGCGGGAGCAACTGCGGCTGAACCTGGAGGCCTATGCGGGTTCCGAGCGAAAGTCCGTCGGCGAACTGGAGGAACTGACCGAGCAGGTGCGGGCCGCCAAACGGCGGGAGCGCCAACTCAAGCGCCGCCGCGGCCAACTGCTCGAGGAGCGCACCCGGCGCGGCCGGCGCATCCGCACCCTCCGCAAACGCATCGCGGCGAGCGAGGGGCGCATCGGCGAACACTTGCGGAGCGTTTACCGCTTGTCCAAGGTGGCCGATTCGGCTTCCCTGCTCACCCTGTCCAGCTACAAGAGCTACTTCAAGGACAGCAGCTACCTGGCGTTGCTCACCCGCTTGGACCGGGAGGCCCTGACCCGGTTCCAGGGGCTCAAGGAGGATCTGCAGACGGCTCAGGACGCCGCCCAGCATACCCTGAACGAGCTCGCCGACGTGATGGATGCCCTCGTCGCCGAACAAGTGCAACTGGTGGAATCCGAGCGGGTGCTGCAGCGCTCCCTCAAGGAGATCCGGGATAACCAAGCCCTCTCGCGGGAATATCTGCGGGAACTCGAGGAGACCATGACCGGGATGGAGCAGGCGTTGGCACAACTGGAAGCCCAGCCCGCCGCTCCGACCCTGGAGCGGCTGCCCGATCCGGAGACCCTGAAAGGGCACCTCCGCCCGCCGGCGGAGGGGACGGTGATCGCCGCATTTGGAGAGCAGGATCCGCGCTATGCGCTGAAGAAGTTCCAGCGGGGGATCGTCATCCTCGCCACCGAGGGGGGGCCGGTGCGGGCGGTCACCACGGGGCGCGTGGTGCACGCGGGGCCCTTCCGCGGATATCAGGAGCTGGTGGTGCTCGAGCACGCCCAGGGTCTGTTCACCGTCTACGGCCACTTGGAGCACCTGAAAATCCAAAAGGGAGGTTGGGTGGAGCAGGGCTCGCCCCTCGGGCAAACGGCCTACCAGCCCGCGGAAGGGGGCTACAACGTCTATTTCGAAGTGCGCCTGCAGGGCACCCCGGAGGACCCACTGCTCTGGCTGGAGCCCAACAGCCTCACCTTCGCCGATTCGGCGGCCAAGGACTAGACTGTGTCCGAGAGAACGAGTTGCGCTCGCTTTCCCTCGACTTCGCTCGGGACTGGCCCCTCGACTTCGCTCGGGATAGGCGAGACGCTCGGTGTGGACGCTCGTTCCTTCGGGATGCTCAGGACCCGCAGCAGCGCGGATTGCTTGTCGTCGCCTGTTCGTGGGACGTCTTCCTGAGGAACCCGCTTAGCGGGCGTCTCGAAGGGGGCGGCCCGAATCTTTCAGGCGGAACCGACGCTCCGCTCTACATCCCGCCACGG